>JBCCTM010000068.1:0-12396 GCA_039198535.1 Pseudomonadota bacterium | reverse complement strand
CGCCTCCGCAGCGCGGATCACCGCTTTGGCCTTATTGACGGTCTCTTGAAACTCCGCCTCGGCGTCACTGTCGGCCACGACGCCGCCGCCCGCTTGGGCGTAGACCTGGCCGTCTTTCACCACAGCGGTGCGCAGCGCGATGCAGGTGTCCATGTCGCCATTGGCCGAGAAATAGCCGACGCCGCCAGCATACACGCCGCGCTTCTCCGCCTCGAGCTCGTCGATGATCTCCATGGCCCGGATCTTTGGCGCGCCCGAGACGGTCCCCGCAGGCAGCCCCGCGAGCAGGGCGGAGAGCGCGTCATGCTCCGGCCGCAACACGCCTTCGACGTTGGAGACAATGTGCATCACATGGCTGTAGCGCTCGACGACGAATTGCAGGTTGGGGTCGACGCTGTCGATTTCCGCCACCCGGCCCACATCGTTGCGCCCAAGATCGAGCAGCATGAGATGTTCGGCCAACTCCTTGGGGTCGGCCAGCAAATCGGCCTCCAACGCGGCGTCCTCGGCGGCGTCCGCCCCGCGCGGCCGCGTGCCGGCGATGGGCCGGATCGACACGCGGCGCACCGGCGCCTCTCCGCTCTTATCTGTCGCCACACGCACCAAGATCTCCGGGCTGGCCCCGGTCACTTGGAAGGGCGCGCCGCCGCAGGAGAAGTTGAAGTAGAACATGTAGGGCGACGGGTTGGTCCGCCGCAGCGCGCGATAGAGCGCGAGGGGCGGCGCGGGATAGGGCGCGCGCCAGCGTTGCGAGGGGACCACTTGGAAGATGTCGCCGGCGGCGATGTACTCCTTGGCGGCGGCGACCATCTTTTTATAGCGGGCCTTGGAGGTGTTGGACTTCGGCGACAAGCGTTCGCCCGCCCCCGGGGCGGCCGCCGCGGTCCAGTCTCGCGCCCCGGGGATGGGGCGGTCGAGATCGCCAAAGGCGTCCGCCAGGCGCTCCGCCGCCCGGCCATAGGCTTCGCGGGCCGAGACGCCGGGCGTCGGCCGCGCCGGAGCCACGAGCGTGACGGTGTCAAAGGCGTTGTCGACCACCGCCACCACGCTCGGCCGCAGCATGATCGCGTCCGGAAGCCCGAGCGGGTCGGAGTTCGGCTCCGGCAGGCGTTCAACGAGCCGGATCATGTCATAGCCGAAATAGCCGTAGAGCCCGGCGGCGCTGGCGGGCAGCTGCGGCGGCAACTCCGCCGCGCTCTCGGCGATTAAGGCGCGCAGGGAGGTGAGCGGGTCCTCTTGGCACGGCTCGAAAGCCTGGGCGTCGTAGGACGCCGCGCGGTTGATCTCCGCCCGCGCGCCGCGGCAGCGCCAGATCAGATCTGGCTTCCAGCCGATGATCGAGTAGCGCCCCCGCGCCTCGGCGCCGGTGACGCTCTCCAGGAGGAAGCTCTCAGGCCCCGCCTGCGCGAGCTTGAGCAGGAGCGAGACCGGCGTGTCGAGATCGGCGGGCGCCCGGCGCCACAGCACTTGGGAGCGGCCGGCCTCGTAAAGCGTCTTGAAGCGGTCATAGCCGGGCTCAATCGCCATGGCGCGCTCCAGAGCTCGACAATGGCGGTGGGAAGGTCCCCGGGCGATGGCGGACCGGTTGGGCGTTAGTAGCCACCGCCGCCCCCATGCTGCTGAAACAGCACCTGCTGTACCGCCGCCTCATCAATCTCGCTCGCGTAGCTCGCCCAAATCGCGCTCTGGAAAAGCGTCTGGAGATCTTGAGCGACCCCCGCCGAGAGCGCCTCCGACAGGCTGGTCAGCCCGGGGTCGTCGGCGGAGGGATCGGGCCGGGACACGTCGAGGACCGCCAGCACCCAGCGCCGCGGCCCGTCATTGGCGATCACCGCGCGGCCCACAGCCTCGTCCGCGCCCAGGGCGAAAACCGCGTCCACCGCGCCAGCGGGCGTCGCCCCGTCTCCACCGCGGCGCAGCGCGTCCAGCCTGCGCATCTCCACGCCGAGATCGGCCGCGATGGCTTCCGCCGCTTCGCCAGCCTCAATGCGCGCCGCGGCGGACCGCGCTCGCTCTTCGAGCGCTTCGGCGCGGGCGACGCGGCGCCAATCCGCCAGCACGTCCGCCCGCGCCTCTTCAAAAGGCCGCAGCGTGGCGGGCGTGATCTCAGTGGTCACCGCCGTCCAGAAATCCCGCCCTTCGGTTTGCGCCAGATCGCGCTCTTCACCGATCTCTTGGGAGAAGGCTTCCTCCAGAAAGCGCTCATCGGCGGGCAGATCCGCTGAGGGGCGGCCATCGGGCAAGCGACCGGCGCGGTCGATGTCGAGCTCCAGGAACCGGACGCCGCGCTGATCGGCGATCTCATCGAAGCTCGCGCCCCCGGCCAGCGCGTCCTCCACGGAGGTGGCGATCTCCGGCGTGCGCCGCCGCGCGTCGCGCAGCGCCAGCTCCCGCGCGATGACGTCGCGCACCGCGTCGAGCGGCACGTCGCGTCCCGCCTCCACGCCCGCCACGCGCAGCACCGCGAAACGGCCCCCCGTCTCGATCGGGTCGAGCACGGCGCCGTCTTCGGCGGCGAAGGCGGCCTCCGCCAGCTCCGGCGTGAAGGCGCCGAACTGGGCCTCGGTCACGTAACCGAGGCTCACGGCGCGCACCTCCTCCGCCGAGCGGCCCAGCGCGCCGGCCACCTCCGGCAGCGTCGCGCCATCCCGCGCCTGCGCCACGCCAGCGGCGGCCGCGTCGGCGTCCTGGAAGTCGAGCCGCTCAATATTGCGCCGCTCGGGCTGATTATAAAGCGCGCCGGACGCGTCATAGGCGGCGCGGATCTCAGCGTCGGTGATCGCGTCCACATCGACCAACTCCTCCGCGGAGACCTTGAGCAGCTCGATCTTGCGCCGCTCATTCTCCGTGAAGCGGGCGTCGAAGGTGCTGTGATGCGCGCGCAAAACGTCGTCGCCCGGGTCGGCCGCTTCGGCGATTTGCGCGGGTTCTAAAACAAGCGCGCCGACGCTCCTGGTTTCATTCTCCCGTCGCCAGATCGTCTCCGCCGCGGCGCTGGGCGCTGTGACGGCGACGGCGGCCGGCGTGGTGAGCAGCGCGATGGCCAGCACTCGGCGCTGATCTTCCTCATATTGCGCGCGGCGCATGCCAAGGCTGCGGGTGACATAATCCTCGTAGACCGCGGCGTCGAAACGGCCCCCATTGCTGAAGATCGGATCTTCCTCGATGAAGCGGCGCACCTGCTCATCGGGCGCGTCGAGCCCCATGCGGAAGGCTTCTTGGCCCAAGGCGCTCCGCACCATCATGCGATTGATCGTGCTAAAATGCAGCCCGGCGGCCGCCGCTTCATCGGGGGTCAGCGCGCGTCCCGACGGTTGCAGACGGCGATTGAGCGCATTCAATTCGCTGGCGAACGCGCGTTGGAAATCCCGCGCGTCGATGTCTTCATCGCCCACCTCGGCGACGCTGGTCACCGCGCTGCCGGCGATTTGGATGCCGACCACCGCGAAACTGGCGACAAGCAGAACAAGGAGGATCTTGGCGACCCAAGATCCCGCAAAAGCGCGCAACGATTCAATCATGAGCGACCTCAGGGGCGGCGTCGAACGGGAATGTCCTCGCTTAGGCGGTGCGCTCAATTCGAGCAAGGGCTGGAAAAGTTGGCCGAACTGAGCCGAAGCGGACACCGCGGCTGCGGCCCGCTTTGGACTGGCCATCCGAGCGGCCTGCCGCTACCTCCACAGCCACGCCGCGCGCCTGGGCCTGTTTCGGGTCGCGCCGCGGCGGGCGCGCCTGGCGCACCCCATGATGAGACCAGTCGCAGAGGATTCCGCAATGCCATCGATCTCAGCCGCCTCCTCCGCCTCGAAAGACGCGCCCGACGCCGCCGGTGGACCGGTCCGCATCAGCTTTAGCGATCGTCCGCTCGACGCTGTTTTGCCCGGGGAAGCGCGTGATGACGCGCCGTCGGTTTTGGTGTTCTTCAGCGGCGGTGGCGAGGCGGATCTGTCCTTGGGGCCGGCCGCGGAAGCCGCGGATCGGCTGAGCGAGGGGCAGGTGCGCCGCGCTTTGAAGGGGGCGAGCGGCTCGAAGGGCGAGGTTGTGACGCTCACCGCGCCCCATGGCGTGCATGCGCCGAGCCTGATGCTGGTGGGGCTCGGCGCGGAGCCGCTGGACGCCGCGGGCGCGCGCACGCTCGGCGCGAGCGTCACGAAGGCGTTGGCCAGCGCGAAGGCGGCGACGGCGGTGGTTCGGCTCGAGGGCTTGAGCGGAGAGGCTGACGCCGCGCTTTTGGCGGCGGAGCTCGCCCATGGGCTGCGCTTGCGCGCCTACCGGTTTGACGCGCGGAAAAGCAAATCCGAGGCGGGCGAGCCGGCGGAGGTGTCTTTGGAAGGGCCCGAGGCGGCGGCGGCGGAGGAGGCCCACGGGCCGCTGCTGGCCGTGGCGGATGGCGTCACCTTCGCGCGGGATCTCGTGAATGAACCCGCCAACTTCCTCTATCCGGAGGAGTTTGCTCAGCGGGTGAAAGCGTTGGAGGCCCATGGGCTGAAGGTTGAGGTTCTGGGCGAGGCGGCGCTTGAGAAGCTTGGCATGGGCGCTCTGCTGGCCGTTGGCCGCGGCAGCCGCCGAGAGAGTTTCGTCGTGACCGTGGAATGGCGCGGCGCGAAGGATAAGTCGGCCGCGCCGCTGGCCTTGATCGGCAAGGGCGTCTGCTTTGACACCGGCGGCGTCTCCCTCAAGCCGCCGGGCGGCATGGAAGAGATGACCATGGATATGGGCGGCGCGGCGGTGGTCGCCGGGGTCATGAAGGCCCTGGCGCTCCGCAAGTCTCCCGTGAATGTGGTCGGCCTGTTGGGGCTGGTGGAGAACATGCCCGATGGCGACGCGCAGCGCCCCGGCGATGTGGTGACCGCCATGTCCGGCGACACCATCGAAGTCATCAACACCGACGCTGAAGGCCGCCTCGTCCTGGCCGACGTGATCCATTACGCCCAAGAGACTTTTAAGCCGAGCCATATGGTGGACCTGGCCACGCTCACCGGGGCCATCATCGTGGCGCTCGGACACCACAAGGCGGGCCTGTTCGCCAATGATGATGACTGGGCCGCGGCGATCGAGAAGGCGGCGGACGCCGAAGGCGAAGGGATCTGGCGGATGCCGCTGGGCGCGGCGTATGACAAAACGCTGAAATCCCGGATCGCCGACATGAAAAATGTGGGCGGACGGCAAGGCGGCTCGATCACGGCGGCGCAATTCATCCAGCGCTTCGTGAAGGAGGGCGCGTCCTGGGCGCATATCGACATCGCGGGCGTCGCCATGACCAAGGAACCCGGGCCGGTTTGGCCGAAGGGCGCCAGCGGCTGGGGCGTCGCCACCTTGGTGCGGCTCGCCGAGAGCATGAACGACTGAGATGACGGAGGGCGCGTGGCGCGCCCAAGGGTGGGGAGGCGGCCGTGGTCGCAAACATCCTGAGCATCGCCGGCTCCGACCCCTCGGGCGGGGCGGGCGTGCAGGCGGATCTCAAGACGATCGGGGCCTGCGGCGGCTACGGCATGGCCGCGCTCACCGCGCTCACGGCGCAGAACACCCAGGGCGTCCAGGGCGTGAGCCTGGTCGAGCCCGCCTTCGTGGCCCATCAGATCCGAGCCGTGTTTGAGGATGTGCGGGTCGACGCCGTGAAAATCGGCATGATCGCCACCGCCTCCATCGCCCATGCCGTGGCGGAGACGCTCGGCGATCTGCGCGCCGCCAATGTGGTGCTCGACCCGGTGATGGTCGCCACCTCCGGCGACCGGCTCCTCTCCGATGACGCCGTGGCCGCGGTGCGGGACCGGTTGGCCCCGCTCGCCCGAGTGATCACGCCGAACACCGATGAAGCGGGCGTGCTGCTCGGCGAGCCTCGGCCGACCGACCGGGCCGGCATGGCGGACGCCGGGCGGCGGTTGTTGGCGCTGGGTGTCGAGGCGGTGTTGCTCAAGGGCGGGCACTTAACGGACGATGCGGCCAGCCCGGATGTGCTGGTGACCGCGCAAGGCGTGACCTGGCTAGACGCGCCGCGGGCGCCGGGCCGCGTGGTGCATGGCGGCGGCTGCAGCTTCGCCAGCGCCTTGGCCACAGGGCTCGGCAAGGGGCTGTCGCCTGAAGAGGCGGCGGTCGAGGCGAAGGCCTTCATCACCGCGGCCATCGAAGGAGCGGATCTCCTGACCGTCGGCTCAGGGTCCCGCCCCCTCGATCATTTCACCGCCCATCGGATGTGAGGGCGGCGAATTGGCCGAGGCCGTGTTCTACCAACTTTCCCGTCGGAGCCTGGAGCAGGCGCTGCCCGACCTGTTGGGCAAGACGCTGCAAAAGCGCTGGCGCGCCGTCGTGCGCTGCGGGAGCGAGGCGCGGGTCGGGAGCCTGAACCGCCAGCTCTGGACATTCGGGGAGGCGAGCTTTCTGCCCCATGGGACCGCGGCGGACGGCCATGCGGAGCGCCAGCCGATCTATCTGACGGCGGGGGCGGAGCGCCCAAACGACGCCGACGCGCTGTTTCTGGTGGATGGCGCGCAGGCTGAGGAGGGGGAGCTGCGCGCCTACGCGCGGTGTCTTTGGATCTTCGATGGCGCGGATCCCGCGGCCTTGCAAATTGCTCGGGCGGCGTGGAAGGCGGCCGTGGCCGCCGAAGTGGACGCCGTCTATTGGGCTGAAACGCCGAGCGGGGGTTGGGAGCGCAAGTCGGAAAAGCGCGCGGCTGGGGCGTCCTAAACGGGGCCGCTTCTCGCACTGCGACCACAGGGAAATTGAGGGGAATGCAAGGGATGTTGAACCGACGCCAGGCGGCGTTGCTGCTGCTGGCGGGGCCGCTGGCCGGCCATGCGGCGCGCGCGCAAAGCGATCAGGAGGGGGAGCGGCCGGAGAATTTCGGCTTTTTCCAAGGCCGCTTGCTGATCGAAGCCGATGACCGGCAGAGCTGCCCCGCCTCGGATTTCGACACCGGCGCGGACTACATCACCCGGGACACGCTGGTGTTTTTCGGCCCAAGCTATCCGCCAGGCGGCGCGGGCGGCGATCATCCCGATCGCTGGGAGGTGCCGCCGGACGCCTGCCTGAACGGCGCGTCGATCCCTTGGTATGTCTTCGACTTCATCGGCAATCCGTGGACCAACGAATACGCCAAGCCAGCGGCGGTGCATGACTACCATTGCGAGGCGCAGCTTCGGCCGTGGGAGGATGTGCATTTGGCCTTCTACAACGCGCTGCGCGCCTCGGGCGTGGGGCGGTTCCGGGCCAATCTGATGTATGGTGCGGTGTACTGGCGGGGGCCCCGGTGGGCCACCACGGCGGAGCTTGGCGCGGTCGCCGGCCCGGCGGTGCAGACCAGCCTCTCGCAGCCGCCGATTTACCGCAGCATCGGGCCTGAGTTCGCCGCGTTTGATTTCGCCAACGCGTCGCTGGCGGAGATCCGCGCGGCGGAGGAGTTGCGCTTCTCGGGCGAGCGGGAGACCCGGGTGCTGCGGGAGGGACGCGCCGGCGCGGAGATCGGCTCCCGCCGCTTGCAAACGCTGACGCCGGAAATGGTCGCCGATCCGGCGCTGCTGTCACAGTAGCGGAGCGCGATGATGGTGGAGCTCTCAAATCCGGACCAGGCCCATTTTGCAGCCTTTGACGAGAAGATGCGCGCCGCCTTGCTGGCGCGGTCGGATGCGCTCATCGAGGAGACCGAGGCGGCCTTAGCGGATTTCGTCGCCACACAACTCGGCGGCCGGATCGACGCGCCTTCCGCGGGCTACCTGCGGGCGATCCTGCTCCAGCACGTGTTCTGCCGCCTGTGCTCCGCCGACCCCACCACGCTCCAAGACGGCGACGCGGCTGTGGCGGAGCCCGTCCTCAGCAATCTCCACGCGATCGCGCATGCTTGGGCCTAGGCGCGGCGCCCCGCCTCGCCGTCCAGCTGACCGCGAGACCGCGACCGCGTCGCCCCTGTGCGCTTTGGTGAGATGCCGGCATCTTGGGCCGTGTGAGCCGCGCGTCGGCCTGATCGCCGCGCGCCAGCGGGAGAGACGCCATGATCAAAGTCACCAAGGTTTCCGATGAACGGGTGGATATGGATGTGTCGGGCGGGGTCGACGCCGACGCCATGCGGGAGGGCCTCGACCAATTGATCGAAGCCTCCGACGGCATGGAGCATGGCGTGATGCTCTTTCGGATGGTGGGCTTCAGCATGCCCACCTTCGGCGCGCTCAGCGTGGAGTTGCAGCGGTTGCCCGAGTTGTTTCGCCTGATCGGCCGTTTCGACCGCTTCGCCGTGCTCACCGATCAGGCCTGGGCGCGGGCCATGGCGGAGGGGCAAGGCGCGTTGATCCCCGGCGTTGAGGTGAAGGGCTTCACGCTCTCCGAAGAGGCGGCGGCGGAGGATTGGCTGGAGCGCGAGTGACCGTCGGCTGGACTTCAAGACGCCATCCCCGGTAACCAACTTCGGACGATAAGCGCGGCGCCGCCTGCGGCCCGCGGCGGAGGGAGTGCGCAATGGCGTCGCTGAGCGATGTGCGGTCTACGTTTCTTGGGTTCTTTGCAGATCGCGACCATGAGGTGGTGGCGAGCTCGCCGCTTGTGCCCCGCAACGATCCCACGCTGCTGTTCACCAATGCGGGCATGGTGCAGTTCAAGAACGCCTTCACCGGGCAAGAGACCCGGGCCACGCCGCGGGCGGCCACCAGCCAGAAATGCGTGCGCGCGGGCGGCAAGCACAATGATCTCGACAATGTCGGCTACACCGCCCGGCATCACACCTTCTTCGAGATGCTCGGCAATTTCTCCTTCGGGGATTATTTCAAAGAGCAGGCGATCCCCTATGCGTGGGAGCTGCTGACCAAGCATTTTGACCTGCCGGCGGAGAAGCTTCTCGTCACGGTGTACCATGACGATGAAGACGCCGTGGCGCTTTGGAAGAAGGTCACCGGCTTCTCGGATGAGAAGATTATCCGCATCGCCACGTCGGACAATTTTTGGTCCATGGGCGCCACCGGCCCCTGCGGGCCCTGCTCTGAGATCTTCTACGATCATGGCCCCTCCATCCCAGGCGGGCCGCCCGGGTCTCCCGATGAGGATGGCGACCGCTTCATCGAGATCTGGAATCTCGTCTTCATGCAGTTCGAGCAGTTCGAGGACGATCGGCGGGAGCCGCTGCCGAAGCCGTCCATCGACACCGGCATGGGCCTGGAGCGGGTCGGCGCGGTGCTGCAAGGCAAGCATGACAATTACGACACCGACCTGATGCGCGCGCTGATCGAGGCGGCGGCGCAGTTGGCGGGGCCTGAGCCGGATGGCCCGGGGCGCAATCACTACCGGGTGATCGCCGACCATCTGCGCTCCACGGCTTTCCTGATCGCCGACGGCGTGTCGCCCTCCAATGAAGGGCGCGGCTATGTGCTGCGCCGGATCATGCGCCGCGCCATGCGCCACGCCCATCTCCTCGGTGTCGACGCGCCGCTGATGTGGCGGCTCACCGGCGCGTTGGTTCGAGAGATGGGCCAAGCTTTCCCCGAACTGACCCGCGCGCAAGCCCTGATCGAGGAGACGCTGCGCCTGGAGGAGACCCGGTTTCGCACCACGCTGGAGCGGGGATTGCGGCTGCTCGATGACGAGTTGGGCAAGCTCGGCGACGGCCAAACGCTTCCAGGCGACGCCGCCTTCAAGCTCTATGACACCTATGGCTTTCCGCTCGACCTGACCCAGGATGCGCTCCGGGAGAAGGGCCGCGCCGTGGATGTGGCGGGCTTCGACGCCGCCATGGCCGAGCAAAAGGCGAGGGCGCGGGCGGCGTGGACCGGCGCGGGCGGGACGGCGGATGAGGCGGTGTGGCTCGATCTCCGGGAGGAGTTGGGGCCGACCGAGTTCCTGGGCTATTCGGCGCTGCGGGCGGAGGGTCGCCTCGACGCGGTGGTGGTCGAGGGCGCCCGGCGAGACGCCTTGGACGGCGCCGGCGCGGAGGGCCACCTCGTCTTCAACCAGACGCCCTTCTATGCCGAGGCGGGCGGCCAGCAGGCGGATCATGGCGAGGTCGTAGGCCCGGCCGGGCGGGCCCGGGTGCTCGATGTGCGCAAGCAGGCGGATGGCGTGTTCGCCCATCGGGTTGAATTGGTCGAGGGGCGGATCGCCGCCGGCGACGCGGCGGAGCTGTCCGTGGACGCCGCGCGCCGCGCGCGCATCTGCGCCAATCACTCCGCCACCCATCTGCTCCATGAGGCGCTGCGCGGCGCGCTGGGCGACCATGTGGCCCAGCGCGGCTCGCTGGTGGCGCCGGACCGGCTCCGCTTCGATTTCGCCCACGCCAAAGCCATGACAGAGGCGGAGATCGCCGCGGTGGAGGCGGAGGTGAACCGCTATATTCGCCAGAACAATCCGGTGGAGACGCGGAGTATGACGCCCGAGGAGGCGCAGGCCCAGGGCGCGCGGGCGTTGTTCGGCGAGAAATACGGCGCTGAAGTGCGCGTGGTCTCCATGGGACGGCGCCCTGAGGGCGAGGCGGGCCCGGCGGGCGGGGTCTATTCCATGGAGCTGTGTGGCGGCGTGCATGTGGGCCGCACGGGCGAGATCGGCCTGCTCCGCGTGGTCAATGAAGCGGCCAGCGCGTCGGGCGTGCGGCGCGTGGAGGCGCTCACCGGCGCGGCGGCGCTCGACTATCTCGACGGGCAGGAGCGTCGCCTGCGGGCGGTGGCCGGGGTGCTGAAGAGCGCGCCCGACGAGGCGGCGGAGCGGGTGGGCCAGCTCCTGGAGGAGCGCAAGAAGCTCACCCAAGAAGTGGCGGAGCTGCGCAAGCAACTGGCGCTCGGCGGCGGCGCGGGCGCAGGCGGCGGCGCGGAGGCCGCGCCGGAGACCAAAGATGTGGCCGGGGCCGCGTTCCTGGCCCAAGCGCTGGAGGGCGTCTCCCCTAAGGATCTGCGCGGCCTCGTGGACGCCCATAAGCAGCGGCTTGGCTCAGGGGTGATCTTGCTGATCGCTGGCGCGGGCGGCAAAGCGGCGGCGGCGGTGGGCGTGACGGAGGATCTGACGGCCAAGGTCTCCGCCGTGGATCTGGTCCGCGCGGCCGCCACGGCTCTCGGCGGCTCAGGCGGCGGCGGCCGGCCGGACATGGCCCAGGCGGGCGGCTCGGACCCGAGCAAAGCCCCCGACGCGATCGCCGCCGCGGAGGCGGAACTCCGTCGCGCCATGGAAAGGTGAGGCCTGGAGAAGTTGGGGGGTGAGCCTAGAGCGGTGAGCCTGCGAATGGGAACCGACTTAGGCGCCCGAACCCGCGCGCCAGCTTAGCGGCCGGACAACAAACCGGGCGCGTTCACACTTTGGGTCGAGCGCTAGCTGCGCTTCGCCCGTTCGATGCTTTCCTGGATATAATCATGGGCGACGCCCACATCGCGCCAGGCGCCGACGCGGACCCATTTCTCGGGCTCGAGATCTTTGTAATGCTCAAAGAAATGCTTGATACGGTCGAGGTCGATCTGCGGGATGTCGTCCCAATTATGGACTTTGTCGTAGAGCTTGCTGATCTTGGGCCCCGGGACCGCCAAGATCTTCTCATCGCCGCCCGCCTCGTCTTCCAGCTCCAACACGCCGATGGGGCGCGCCGAGAGGATCGCCCCCGGCTGCACCGCCATGCGGCCGATCACCATCACGTCGATCGGATCGCCGTCATCGGAGAGCGTGTGCGGCACGAAGCCATAATTCACCGGGTAGAACATCGGCGTGTAGAGAAACCGGTCGACCACGATCGCGCCGCTGGTTTTGTCGAACTCGTATTTGATCGGCGAGGATTGCAACGGCACCTCGATCAGCACGTTGACTTCATGGGGCGGGTTCTTGCCGATCGGCAGCTTACTCAAATCCATGGCGGCGCATCCTCGCGGCTGTGGCGTCGTCTGAGCCGTAAGGCGCGCTGGCGCGCGGCCGCAACCGGACCAATCAGCGCGGCAGCCAGTCCGCCAGCGCCGCGTTCACCGCTTCGGGCGCGTCTTGCTGCGCCCAATGGGAGATCCCGGGCAGCTTCAGCAGCTTAAAGTCGGACATGTAAGCGTCCGTACCCTCGGTCAGATGCGCGCTGATGTAACGATCCTCGGCGCCCCAGATCATCAGCGTCGGCGTGTCGGAGCGCTCCTCGCCCACAAGCGTGCGGCCGGCCGCCAGCTCCACATAGTTGGCGCGGTAGTAATTGATCATGGCGCGCATCCCCCCCGGGCGGAGCGCGTTGCGGCGATAGGCGTCCACCACCGCGTCGGAGAAGTTCTCAGGATGCCCCGCATCCCCGCGGAACGCTTCAGCGATCTTGCGGGCCTCGCCGGCCAGGATCCCCGCCTCGGGCAGGGCGGGGAGCTGGAAGAACGTGATGTACCAGGATTTCAGCATCTGCCCGCCGCGCCACATGCCCCGCCGCGCCACCGCCGGGTGGGGCAGGTTGATCGGCACATAGCGCTCCACCGGGCG
>JBCCTM010000067.1:0-12479 GCA_039198535.1 Pseudomonadota bacterium | reverse complement strand
GCGCGCGTTCGCGGCGGTCGGCTGCATGCCGAGGGCTTCTTCAAGGGATGGGCGCCGGGTCTCAAAGCGTGGCGATCGGGGGGCGTCCGCCGCACCGCCTGGTCCGGCGTCGCCATCGGCCTCGCCGCCGCGACCCCGGGGGTCGATCGGCGTCTCCTGCGCGGAGCGCGTCTCCCCTTCTAAGCCGGGATCAGCGGGCTCGGATGGATCCGTGTCAAGACGATCGGACGGGGGCCCCGGCGGGCCCTCCGACGGGGCGAGGGCGCCTGGAAGCGCCGGCTCGCGGCGGCGTCGATCGTCGCCGTCATTTCCCCACACGCGCCCGCTCCCTGATCCGGCGGTGAGGCGTGCGGCGGTTCGCCCGCATGGACCCCGCTCCGCCTCTCTTCAGCGAAACTGTGCGCAGCAATTGTTTAATTTTTCCGCACCGCGCGCGCCGGCGCTTGGGAAAGCGTTGGGCTTCTATGCGGGCGATGCAGGCGCGTCTGCGTCAAATCCGGCCGCCGCCGCCGCGCCTTCGGGGTCCGCCGGGGCGCCGATCCGCTGGATCTCCCATTCGAGCCGAACGCCCGTCGCCTCCCAGACCCGGCGGCGCACGTCCTCACCCAGGCCCTCCAGATCCGCCGCCGTCGCGCCTCCGGCGTTGGTGAGGAAATTCGCGTGTTTCTCTGACATCACCGCGCCGCCGCGGCGCAATCCACGGCAGCCCGCCTTCTCGATCAGCGCCCAAGCCTTCATCTCCATCGGATCGTCGGCGGCGCCTGTGGAGGAATAGCCGGCGGGGTTGCGGAAGGTTGAGCCGGCGGTGCGGTCCCGCACCGGCTGGCTTTCGCTCCGCTGAGCGAGAAGCGCGTCCATCCGCGCGCGGATCTCGGCCGGGTCGCCGTCCGCGCCTTCCAAGGTGACCGCCGTGTAGATCAGCCCCGCCGCCGCCGTCTCCCGGTAGCCGAAGCCAATCTGATCGGCCGTCAACAGGCGCGTTTGGCCCGACCGATCGACCGCCTCCGCCGAGACGAACACATCCGCCAGGTAACGCCCATAGGCCCCCGCGTTCATGCGCACCGCGCCGCCCATCGCCCCCGGCACGCCGCGCAGGAATTCGAGCCCGGCGATCCCGGCCTCAGCGGCGGCGCTGGCGACTTTGGCGTCGGGCGTCGCCGCGCCGGCGCAGATCCGAACGCCGTCCGTGGAGATGATCTTCGAGAAGGGGCGGCCGAGCCGAACCACGACGCCCGGCACGCCGCCATCGCGGATGATCATGTTGGAGCCGACGCCGAGCACGGTCACGGGGATCTCTGCGGAGAGCCCCGCCAACAGAGCCGCCAAATCCGGCGTGTCCGCCGGCTCGAACAGCACCTCCGCCGGCCCGCCCACCCGCAGCCAGGTGTAGGGCGCCAGCGGGGCCATGGGGCGCATGCGACCGCGCACGCTCGGCAACCGCGCCATGAGGGCGTCGCCATCCAAGAGGGGCGGTGAAGCGGAGTTCGACGCGGTCATGATGCCCAAACTGCAGAAGATCCTGTTCAGCGATCGCTATCCGGCGCGGCTTAAAAAATCGCGTAGCCGCCATCCAGCAGCAACTCGTCGCCGGTGTGGAACCGAGACGCGTCGGAGGCGAGGTAGACGGCGACGCCGCCAAAATCCTCAGGCGTCCCCCAGCGCCGCGCCGGAACCCGAGGCAGCACTCGTGCGGCGAAGGCGTCGCTTTGCTGCAAGCCCTCGGTCATTTCCGTGGCGATCCACCCGGGCAACACCGCGTTGGCGCGTACGCCGTGCCGGGCGTGTTCAACCGCCACGCCCCGGATCAGAGCGCACAGGCCCGCCTTGGTGACCGCATAGGCCTCGTTGCGCGGCGCCCCTTGGCGAGCGACGAGCGAGGCGACGCCGATGATCGATCCGCCCGGGTCGCCCGCTTCCGCGCGGGACGCCATATGCGCCACAGCCTCCCGGATCGTCCAAAACGCCCCGTCGAGATTGACGGCCATATTGCGCCGCCAGATCTCTGTGCTCATCTCCCGGAATGAGGGCGCGCCAACGCCAACCCCGGCATTGGCGACGCAGCAATCGACGCGGCCCGCGCGGGACACGGTCTCCCGCATGCCCTCGACCACCGCGGCTTCATCTGAGACGTCGACTTGCAGCGACAGGACGCGACCGGCGCCGAGACCGTCGAGCTTTTCCACGGCCGTCGCATTCACCGCGGCGTCTCGTCCCCAGATCGCGAGGTCCGCGCCCGCGGCGGCGAGCGCCTCCGCCATGCCCAGTCCAATGCCGCGATTGCCGCCGGTGACCAAGGCGACTTTGCCCGTCAGATCGAATGGCGCGTAGCCCATGTTTTCGCCTCCCTCGCCGCTTGGCGCGCCGGTCTGGCGCTTGGCGCGGCGCTTAGGCGAAGTTTGGATCGAACTTGCCGTCTTTCTCAAGCGCGCGCTGATACGCCGGACGCGCCTTCAGACGCTGGAGATACGCGATCACATGGGGCCAGCGCTGATTGTCGATCAGGCCGCGGCCCGCCGCCATCTCCAAGCAATAGCCCATCACGATGTCGGCGGCCGTGAAACGTTCGCCGGCGAGCCAGGTCTTACCCGCGAGATCGGCGTCCATGGTGTTCCAAAAATCCGTCAGCCTCGGGTTGAGAAACAGCTTCTCCAACGGCGCGAGGATGGCGCGCGCCAGCGGGCGCACCAGGGCCGGCGCCCGGGTTTTCAACGCGTTAAACAGAAATCCGGTGGTCAGCAGCGGTTGGAGGCTGCCCTGGGCCGCGTGGAACCAGAACAAATAGGGGCGACGCTCCGGCGCGCCTGGCGTGGGCCGTAGCGCCTCGGCGCCCTCGGCGTTTTGGTCGAGGATGTAATCGACGATGGCGTTGGTTTCCGCCAACGTCACCTCGCCATCGGAAATCGCTGGAGCGGTGCCAAGGGGGGAGACTTGCTTGTAACGCTCCGGCGCCAGCAGGCTGGGCCGGTCCCGATCATACATCTCCATCTCATAGGGCGTCCCCAGCTCTTCCAAGAGCCAAAGGATCCGAATCGATTGGGAATTTTCCAAGTGATGGAGTTTCAGCACGTGCTCACCGATGGGTTATGGGTCGCCTTTCGGGCCTCCCGACCGGGAGGTCGACGCCGTGGCCGGCGCGCACCAGTTGGTTGTTTTGCGCCACTATGTGTATGGCGTAGACGGGGAGATAAGACGGAATGTCGCAGGTCAAGCGGCGCTCATGCGCCGAACAACGCCAGCGCCGGGCGACCGATCACGAAATTGAGCGCCGCCAACGCTCCGATCACCAGCGCCGCAAGAGCCGCCACCCCAAAGAAAATCCGCAGCATGCGTAACGCGACCAACGCGCCGCAGATCCCGCCGACCACCTGGCTCAAGCGCCCCAGAGGTAGATCGGCCGCGTAGCTGAGGCCCGCGAGATCGGTCGGCGGCCGCAACGCATCGGGCCCAACGCGGAGCGGCTCCGCCTGCGCGCCGCCGCCCATGGTCTCCAACGCCAGCGGCGCCAGGAAGCCCAAGCCCGCCCCCGTGAGAAGCGCGGCGCCGCCCCCCAGCGCCAACAGCACCGTGAAATCGGCGCGCGGATCCACCTGCAGCCGCTCCAGCCGGCGGCGCAGCTTCTCCACCTGCGCGGCTAAGCGGCGTTCTTTCTGCGCTTGGGCCCGCGCATCGGCGAAATCATCTTCCTCGCCGCCCGCAACCGGGCCGCCGCCGCGCGAGCGCAGTCGACCGGCCCCGCGGAAGTCAAACCGCGGATCGCGATACGCCCACACCGTGAAGCCGATGCAAGCCAGAGCATAGAGAACGAACAGAGCGTTCATGGCCGCGCGACCCTCGCCAATCGCCGTGGACGCGCATGGATGCGGCATTCCCGCGCGGGCGGCAAGCGCCGCGCGAAGGCCTGCGCCGAGTTTCTCGCCTCAGCCGAAATCTCGCCGATGGCGGCGGCTCAGCGCTCCGTCAGTTTGAGCTCGATGCGGCGGTTGCGTTTGAAGGCTTCGGCGGTCCGCTCGGTGGCGATCGGCTGATGCTCGCCAAAGCCGGTGGCCGCCAGCCGCGTAGCCGGGATATCCTGCTCGCGGATCAAAAACTCAACCACGGAGAGCGCGCGAGCCTGGCTCAATTCCCAGTTGTTCGCGTAGCGGCTGTTGAAGCCGATCGGCACCACATCCGTGTGGCCGTCCACCCGTAGGATCCAGGGGATCTCATCGGGAATGTCCGCAGCGAGCCCGCGCAGCACTTCGGCGAAGGCCGCCAACTCCGCTTGACCGGCCGCTCCGAGATCCGCCGATCCGCTCGCAAACAGGATCTCGGATTGGAACACGAAGCGGTCGCCCACCACCTGCACGCCGGCGCGGCCATCCAGCAGAGAGCGCAAACGTCCAAAGAACTCAGAGCGATAGCGCTGCAATTCATCGACTTTGCGCGCCAGCGCTTTGTTCAGCCGGGCGCCTAGATCTTGGATCTGCACCTGCGCGTCGGCCTCCTTCTGCTCCGTGACGCGCAGCTGCAGCTCGAGGGACGCGATTTGCTCGCGGAGGTCGCGGATCTGCCCGTTCAGGAGCGCGATGGCTTGGCGGTTCTCGGCCGTCAGCTCTTTCTCCGCCGCCAGCGCCGCCTGCGCCACGGCGTTCAGCCGCTCCCGCTCGGTCAGTTGCTTAGCCGCCTCAAGGGCCGCCTCATCCAATTCGCGGCTTTTCGCCTCCGCCGCGGCCAGCAGCGTCAGCGTCTCCTCCGCCTCGGCGCGCTTCTTGTCGAGCTCAAGCTCCAGGGCGGCGATGCGCTCCTCCAGCGTCAACTGCGTTTCTTGCAGCGCGGCGTTCTGCTTTTCGATGCTCACGAGCCGTGTGCTGCGTTCCTGCAAATCGCCGAGCGCCTCCGCCGTCACGGCGAGTTCGGCGATGCGCCGCTCCAACTCCGCGCTGAGCGTCACGTTGCGCTCTTGCGTCTCGGCGAGCTCCCGACCCAGGCGCAGCGCCCGCTCCTCCTCTTGCGCCAGCAGCTCTTCGAGATCGGCGACGCGGCTTCGGAAGGTCGAGGCCCGTTCCTGCTCAGAGCTGAGCTCTTGCTGCAGGGAAAGCAGTTGCGTTCCAAGGAGATCGAGGGAGCGATCCTTGCCGATCAACTCCTCGCGTAGGACGAACTGCACCACCATGAAAATGGAAAGGACGAACATCAACACCAGCAGCAACGCCGTCATGGCGTCGACAAAGCCGGGCCAGATGACGCTGCTGCCCTGGTCGTTGCGTCTGCGCGGCATTGGCGCGGCTCCTCGTCTCTATTTCCCCGGGCGGAACCGCGTGCGGCTCAAAGTTCCCGCGGCCTGCGCGCGCTCAATTACCGGACGGGACGCCGCCGATGGCCGTGGTCATGTCGTTCACAGCGCGGCCCACCGCCCTCACCTCTCGGCGGAGCGCCTCGGCGGTCTCCACACGGCTCGAGGCGCTTTCCTCGATCAATTTCGCGATCAGCAGGTCGATATTGCGGATGTGTCGGCGGGTCTCGGCGTCCATGCCAGCGCCGCCGCCGCCGCCGCCGCCGCCGTTCTCCGCCATGCGCTCCACCGCGGCCACGATCCGGCTCTGCGCCGCCACCGCCTGGGCGATGGTCTCGCGCTCCTCCACCGCTTGGGTGGCGATCCGTTCTATTCCGAGCATCGCGTCGGCGATCTTTGAGCTGTCGGAGGCCCGCCTGTCCTCTCCTTCGGCGATGATCCGGTTGAGCGCGCTCATCTGTTGGCTGACAAAGGCGAGTTGCTCCGCCAAATCGCTGGCGAATTCAGGGTCGTCGCTTTCAGTTCCGCCGATCCGGGTCATGGTGGAGAGCCAGGTCTCCAACTCGCCGTAGAAGCGGTTGTGCGCTCCACCGCTCATGAGTTCGAGGAAGCCGACCACCAGCGACCCGGCGAGGCCCAAAAGGGACGAGGCGAACGCCGTGCCCATGCCAGCCAGCTGCTCATCCAGGCCGGACATCAGCGTTTGGAAGAGCGCGGCGCCTTCCGCGCCCGGTGTGGGCTCGATGGCGCGGATCGTATCCACCACCGCGGGCACGGTCTTTGAGAGGCCCCAGAACGTGCCGAGCAGGCCGAGGAAAATCAACAATCCCGCAATGTATCGGAGCGTGTCCCGGCTTTCGTCGATGCGGCTTGCAATCGAATCGAGGATTGACCGAGCCGTCTGCGAATTGAGGCCGCGCGTCGCGCCTTTGCGGAGCGGATCCATGGCCACCAGCAGGCCTGGGGGCGGGATCGTCTCGATCCCCCGGGTCCGCGAGGCGAGCGCTTCAATCCAGTTCACCGCGCTGAACAGCCGGAACACATTCCAGAAGGCGATCAGCACGCCGATCGCAAACACCCCGGCGATCAGCGCGTTCAACTCTGGGTTCGTGAGAAACACGCTTAAAATCTGCGTGGACAAATATGCGACCACTGCGGCCACCACGCCCAAGAAGAGCAGCATTGTGAGAATGCGCTGCACCGGCCGTGTGAATTTCACATCCGTTCTCGCCACGTCGGCCATCCTTGTGTCGCTGCGCGCTCCGCATGCGGCGCGGCGCGGGGGTTGCCTCTCGGCGGCGGACCGGGATCGAGGGAGACGATCCCGGCGCGCACGCCATCCGCGAAACCGCGTTGCAGAATTCGCGCCGAACCTACCCCGCGGCGCTTGGGCGCACCAAGCCATAAGTCAGAAAGCGCGCCCGCATGGGGCGGGTCTCCGCCGGCACTGTGTCGATTTAAGGATAATGAAATCTTAACAATTGGGGCCGAGGGCCGACCCCCGCTGCGGAACGCCGGTCGCGCGTTCCGCAGGAGTTCCGAGAGCGCGGCGCGCGTCCAAACGCGGTCAGGCTCCGGCGAGCATCGCTTTGAAAGGCGCAAAGATCTCCGGGTTGGCGGCGATGATGTCGCCCCGGGTCAGCATCGCGCCCCCGCCGGCCATATCCTCCACCAACGCCCCGGCCTCCCGCGCGATCACCACGCCCGCCGCCAGGTCCCAAGCGGAGATTTCACGCTCCCAAAAGCCGTCATAGCGGCCGGCCGCCACATAGGCGAGATCGAGCGCGGCTGAGCCAAACCGCCGGACGCCCGCGCAAGCGGGCATGAGCCGCGCCAGCTCCCGCAAGGTTTCGGGAAGGGTCTCTTTGTCGCCAAACGGCACGCCGGTGGCGAACAGCGCCTCGCCGAGATCCCGCCGCGCCGACACCCGCAATCGACGGTCATTCATGAAGGCGCCTTGGCCCTTCTCGGCGGTGAATAACTCGTCTTTCACCGGGTCAAAAATCACCCCGGCCACCACCTCGCCCTTGTGCTCTAGGGCGACGGAGATGGCGAAATGCGGCAGGCCATGGAGAAAATTGGTGGTGCCGTCGAGGGGATCGACGACCCAGCGCCGGGTCGGGTCTTTGCCGGTCTCCGCCTCGGTCTCCTCGCCGAGCCAGCCATAGGCCGGCCGCGCCCGGGTCAGTTCGTCCCGCAGGATTTGCTCCGCGCGGAGATCGGCGGCCGTGACGAAATCGCCCGCTCCTTTGATGGAGACCTGCAAATTCTCCACTTCGCCGAAATCACGGAGCAACCCGCGAGAGGCTTTGCGCGCGGCGGCGATCATCACGGTGAGCGTGGCGGATTGGATAGGCACTTTCGGTCCTCAGGAGCGTGGGGGCTTCGTTGGCGGGATTTCAGCCGGCGCGGCCCACATATTCGAAGGTCTCCGTCATCACCTCGACTTTCTCGCCGACGCCGATAAACGGCGGCACCGTGATGCGCAGGCCATTGTCGAGTTGCGCGGGCTTATAGGAATTGGCGGCGGTCTGCCCCTTCACCACCGGCTCCGTATCGGCGATCTCGCAAATCACCTTCTCCGGCAGCGTCACGTTCAACGCCTCGTCCTCGTGATACTCGATCACCACCGTCATGCCGTCCTGTAGGAACGGGCGTCGATCGCCCAGCAACTCCGCTGAGAGCTCAACTTGCTCAAACGTTTCGCTGTCCATGAACACCAGCATGCCGTCTTGCTCATAGAGGAATTGCTGGTCTTTCTGCTCGAGCCGGACGCGCTCGACCTTATCCGCAGAGCGAAAGCGTTCGTTCAGCTTTGAGCCATTCCGCAAATTGCGCAGCTCGACCTGCGCGAACGCGCCGCCCTTGCCGGGTTTCACATGGCTGGTCTTCACCGCAACCCAGAGGCCGCCATTGTGGTCGATGATGTTGCCGGGGCGAATTTCATTGCCGTTGATCTTCATGCGAGCCCGCTCCAGGCGCCGCGGCGCGCGCTCTTGCGCCACGCCCGCTGGCGAAATGTCAAAAAAATGCAGCGCTTCGCCTTGCGTTCGCCGGCGCCGCCGCCCAAGTGCAGCCTCTTAGCGAAAACCGCCTGGAAACAGAAGCGAGAAGCCGCGCATGGAAGTGACGCCCCGCAGAAATCCGACCGGACGCCGCAGCCTTGGAGAACAGGCGCTGTGGGTGGGACGGACCTGGCGCGCGGCGACCCATGTTGGGGGCCCGACCGCCCCCGTCTGATCCCCGCGCGCGCCGCGTTGTTCACGCAACGGCGCGCCGTCCTCTTCGACCAATTCGGCTCTTGAGATCCCGCACCCGCGGGTGATCGGCGCGCCTGCGCGCCGCTTGGGTCGCCACGACGCCATCCCGCGCCGGTCCGCTTCCGGACGCGGGCGAGAGAGGAGTGCGCGCCATGCCTCGGGACAGTGCGCCGCGCGATGGGACAGAGGAGCGCCGCCCCCGATATGTGGGTCCCGCCGATCCGTTCCCCACCAAGGCGCAAGAAGCCTTGCTCCGCCGCTATCATCCGGCGCTGCGGCGACGGGCGCGGATGTTTGCGGCCACGGGGCCGCGCTGCGCCGATCTGTTGGCGAGCTTCCCAGCGGCTGCGGCGATGATCGCCACAGCGGAGCGCGGCCCGGCCACGGGCGAGGCGGTGTCGCTGGTGAAAGCCGGGGCCCCGCTCAAGATTCTGGCTCTGGTCTTGGGACTGCCCCTTTGGCTCCGCAAACTGCCGCCCGAGGCTTTTGGGCCAGGACCGGTCGAGCCGCTATGGAGCAGCGCCGACTTTGCGCGTCGCATCCCCAACGCGATCCCCGCCGAGCCGAGCGCCACGGCGATGTGGGTGCGGTGGACGGCGGAGGCGTTGCGGATCGGGCCGGAGAGCTTCGCGCTGTGGGTGGCGGCGTTGCCGATCTACCCGACCGCGCCCATGCGGCTGAGCCGACCGAAGGCGGATCTGATCGCGCCCTCGGCGGATCTGCTCGCCCCGCTGGCGGCCTTCGCCCATGCGAGCCTCGCCACGCCGGAGGATCCCGCCTTCTTGCGCCGCTGGCGTGTCCGGCAGCCCTTTGATCAAGCGGTGATGTCGGCGGCGGGATGGCTGGACCGCGTGGTGAACGGGCGATGCGTCACCCAAGGGGAAGCGACCAATTGGAACAGCAGCGCCAATGTGGCCGGCTTCCGCATTACGCCGCTGAGCTCCGGGGAGCAGTTGCTCGCCGAGAGCGAGGCCATGGACAATTGTCTCGACACCTATGTCGGCCCGGTGTCCCGCGGGGAGTGCCGCATCTTCGCGGTGCGCCGGAGCGGGCGATCGGTGGCGAATGTGGAGCTGCGGCCCAACAGCGATCCGGGAGGCTTCTATCTGGCGCAGTTGCGCGGTCGGGGAAATGAGGAGACCCATCGCCGGGTTGACCGCGCCGTACGGCGGTGGATGGCCACGCTCGGCCCCTGCCCCATGAGCAAGAACGCCCTGGTCCGGCAGGGGCAGATCGACCCGGCGCTCTGGCGCGCGGAGTGGAGCGCTTATGTGGACGCCTACCCCGCGGCCAGCGCCCTGTGGCGGGAGGGCGCTCCGCACAGCTCCGCCCATGAGTTGGCGCGCCGGCTGCGGACGCTGGCGATGATGTCGAAGAAAGGCGCGCGCTGAGCGGGCGCGCGGCCCAGGACAAGGCGGCGGGAGCAGACGGAGAGGCGTTGACAGGAAGGGGATACGCCGCTTGGGGCCATTGAGGCCCCCGCGCGCCGTTCGCGATGGCCGCAACGCGCGGCGCCCCGAAAGCCAGGTCTCGCAGAAACGACCGAGCGGAGCGCCAATGGCCAAGGGCGCTCCACCGCACCGAGCGCCTCGCCGAACCGGGCGGCTGAGCGGTAAGCCGCAATCGCATCGCCTCCAGCGTCCGACTGAAAGATCCACGACTTAAAGGCCCGCGACCTGCCGAGACGCAAGGCGAGGCTCTTCTCCCGTGCAAGCGCGCGGCGCCGTCGCGCCCTCGCGCCTGTTCCTCATCAGTCCCGATCCGCGGTCTGGGCCGAGTGCAAAGAAAAGCCGGCGCCGCCTCGCCAGGGAGCGCCCAGACTTTCTGCAAAGTCGTTTCACGGAGGGCCGCCATGGCAGGCCGGCGGCGTCCAACGCGCCGCCCTCAGATCCAAGAGACGCCCTGTCATGACCGCACTCAAATTTACCGCCGCCACGCGCCTTGGGAAAGAGGGGCGCCGCCTTTGGACCCCGATGATTTGAGGGAGGTGGTCCGGGGCCGCGCGTGAGGAGGCGCTGGCGCGGGAGATGACAGATGCACTCTAGCTGTGAAAGCTCGTGAGGTTGCTCACCCGCGCTCAGGCCTGAAAGCTGTGATCGTCACAAACGCAGCAGACGGCCACACGGATGAACACCCCCCCACCAGAATGCGGCACCACCGCGCATAGTCGAGAACTCATGGTCGCCCGCCAGGCGCAGGGGCGGCCCGTGGCGCAGATCGCCGAGGAGTTCGGCGTCTTCTCTCGCATCGTCTACATCTATGGACGGCTCTCCCTTCGCAAGCGGTTTGAGGCAGTGATCTGACCAAAGAACGGGTGCTGACATCTATTCGGCGTCGCCGCCTTGTCAGCGCGCCCAAATGGGTAATCCGCGAAGCGTGAGCCTCAACAAATGGCCGGCCTCAAAGGCTTTATAGAAGTCAGGTTCTTCACGCGCCGGGCCGTCCGGTCGGTTCATTTCCCCTTCTGCTTGCACTCATCCCGCCTCGCTAAGCTGCAGGGCCGTATTCCTGGCTCTTTGCAAGAAGCGCCCAGATGATGCGGGCGTTCTTGTCTGCGACGGCGACGATCGCCTTGTTGGCTCCGCGTCGCGCCTTCAACTCATTGACCCATTGGCTCAGCCCGTCGCTTTTGCGTGCAGCGGTTCGAACAAAGGCCCTGGCTCCGTGCACGAGAAGCGTTCGCAGATGCCGGTCGCCGCGTTTGCTGACGCCCATCATCAATCGCCGATCACCGCTTGAATGCTGTCTGGGAACAAGGCCAAGCACCCCGCCATATGCCGACCATTGTCAAAGTCTCGGCCATCGTCGACTGCGGCGATCACAGCGGTTGCGGTTTTGGGGCCGACCCCTCGCACCTTTGCGATCCGCTGGCAGGCCTCGCTCTCACCGAACACTTTGGCGATGCGCCTGTCGAAGGCGACGACGCGCATGTCAATCTCATGCAGCACCGCCAGCAATTCGCTTAGCATCTCGCGGCGTAGGTCCGTGAGTTCATTGGTCTGGTCGGCGACAATTTCCGGTATCATCCGGCGCGCTCTGGTGATCGACTGACCAAAGGCGATCCCTCGATCCAAAAGGATGCCGCGCATTGGCTTACGAGCGCCGTGCGGTGATTGACGAGACGTCGCCAGGCCCGATGCAGCGATTGAATGTCTGGTTGC
This sequence comes from Pseudomonadota bacterium, assembly GCA_039198535.1. GTDB lineage: Bacteria > Pseudomonadota > Alphaproteobacteria > Rhodobacterales > Rhodobacteraceae > JALEGB01. Next base: position 786 of record JBCCTM010000067.1, on the reverse strand, counting down.
TCGACCGACTTCTTCGGCACAAACCGCATACGCGGCTGCTGGATCGCAATGGCGATCGCCTCCGCATCATTGCGATCGTTCTTTTGTAGGCGGGCGAAGGGTTTAACATGCTGCGGCGCGATGATCCGCACCTCGCGCCCCGCCGCCTCAAAGCGGCGCTGCCAATAGAAGGCGCCGGTGCAGGCTTCGACGCCAATGACGCAAGGCTCAAGCCCCTCAATCGACGTCATTAAAGTCTCCCGCCTGACCCGCTTGCGCAGAACAATCTCGCCAGCCGCATCCGCAGAGCTCGAAGATATTCTTCGCCAAATCGACTCCTAAAAAGACGATCCTCATTTTGCCTCCGACCGTCACCAACGCTCTTACCGTCGGTGAGGGCGGGAGAGCCGTCCATCCCATCAAATGGCTCCGCCGCCATCGCGACGGCGGACAGGCCGCGCTCGCCAACCGCTCCAGCCGTCCCCACAGCTCCGGCGCCGCCCATACCGGACATTGGAGCGACGTCGCCGCCCATCTGCGGCGCGAATACCGCCTGACCGGCGCTGAGATCGCCGAGCGGCTGCGGCTGGCGCGCTCGACCGTCTCGCGGTGGCTGACGCGGGCCGGGATCGGGCGGCTCGCTCGCCTCGACCCGATCGAGCCGGCGCGCCGCCATCAGCGCGAGCGACCCCGCGAGCTCATCCCTCTCGACATCAAAAAACTAGGTCGCTTCAGTCGCATCGACCATCGCATCACCGGCGACCGCACCCGCCAGTCCACCCCCCGCCAGTCCAACTCCCGCCTGTC
>JBCCTM010000066.1:0-12644 GCA_039198535.1 Pseudomonadota bacterium | reverse complement strand
GCGCTGACCCGTTGAAATCATTTGAAAATGGTCAGCTGTGGCTGCAACTGTGCCATCGTGATCCGTGCTCAGGGGGCGCTCATGATACGGCCGATCATTCTCGCAGGCGGCGCGGGGACGCGTCTCTGGCCCTTGTCTCGGCCGGACCGGCCCAAGCAATTCGTGCCGTTGACCGGCGCGCTGAGCCCCTATCAAGAGACGCTGAGGCGGGTGTCGGATCCGAATGTCTTTGCGCGGCCGATCATCGTCACCCGGACCGAGTATCGCTTTATCGCCGCCGCCCAGGCCGCCGAGGTCTCGATCGACGCGGAAATCGCGTTGGAGCCGGAAGGTAGAGACTCAGCGCTCGCCGTCGCCGTTGGAGCGGAACTCGCCGCGCGCGCTGGAGACGCGGCGATGCTCGTCCTCGCCGCCGATCATGTGATCGACCCGGCCGATGCGTTTGTCGCGGCCGTGTTGGCGGCGCGGCCGGCGGCGCAAGAGCATTTGGTCACCTTTGGCGTGCAACCTTCCGCGCCCGAAACGGGCTATGGCTACATCGAAGCCGGCCCGATGATCGGTCCGGACGGCGCCGCGCGGCGGGTCGTACGGTTCATCGAAAAACCTGGCCCCGCTCAGGCGGCGGAGTATGTCGCCGCCGGCTATTTGTGGAACAGCGGCAACCTCATGACGTCGCCGCCCACCCTTCAGGCCGAGCTGAAACGCCATGCCGCCGAGTTGCTGACGGCGGCAGCGGCGGCGGTGGACGGTTCGCATTTGGATCTCGGCTTTCGGCGGCTTGCGCCGGCCCCTTACGCCGGAGCCCCGGCGATTTCGATTGACTACGCGCTGCTCGAAAAATCCGAGCGGACCGCCGTCGTGCCCGTCTCCTTTCGATGGTCCGATATCGGCACATGGGAGGCGATCCGGCGGGAGTTGAGCGACGGATCGGACGCCGGAGTGACCCGCGGCTCCTGCGTCAGCTCCGGCAGCCCGCGCAGCTTGGCCTACGCGGCCCCGGGCATGGAGGTGGCCCTCGTCGACGCGCCGGACATGATGGTGGTCGCGACCACGGACGCGGTGCTCGTGGCGGATCGGCGCAAGGCGGGCGCGGTGCGCGAACTCCACGCCGCCGCCGCCAAGGCGCGCTTCAAAAGCGCGACCGCCAGTCGCTGCGTCCTGCGCCCTTGGGGCAGCTTCGAATCACTGGCGATCGCGGACCGCTACCAAGTGAAACGCTTGCTGGTGCGCCCTGGGGAGAAGCTCTCGCTCCAAAAGCACTTTCACCGCGCCGAGCATTGGATCGTTGTGAAAGGGACCGGGGAGGTGGAACGCGACGGGGAGACCATCATCGTGCGGGAAAACGAGGCGTTGTATTTGCCGCAAGGCTGCGTCCACCGCTTGTCGAACCCCGGCAAAATCGATCTCGAACTGATCGAAGTTCAGGTCGGGTCGTATCTCGGTGAAGACGACATCGTCCGGCTGGATGACCCATATAACCGCTAACTCGTGGATCGAAACGGGCCGTCCTCAGAGAGGGGCGGAAAGAGCGTTTCGAAGCGGTCGTCCGGCGGCGCGCCTCCGGCGGCGATCGTGGAAAAGATGAACCCGTAGGCGCCGTCGAAGGAGAAGCGGGACGCCAGCCTCGCGGCGCGGGCGCGGATCTCGGCTTGCGCCTCCAAAGCGGACACGCGGCGCACCGCTTCCGCCAGGGCGTCGGGCTCATAGGGCGAGACTTCGCCCACGCCATAGCGGCGCACGAACCGCGCCGCGGCGGTGTCGGGTCGACCGAGCACGATCATGGGCGTTCCGCTGGTGGCGAGGATAAACGGCATCCGAGACGGAAGGCTCAAATCGCCGATGGCGCTCTCGGTTTTTCCAAATGCGCCGGAATCGCTCGGCACCAGGATCGCCGCCGCGGCTGTCGTGAGCCCATTAAGAGCCGCTGGGTCCGCCTCCGGTCCGACCCGCACGCCCCGCTGCTCCAGCGTGTCCGCGCTCAGAATTTTCCCCCAAAGATCAGGGTTTGGCGCGCGCCAATCCACCTTCAGGCCCGCCGCCTCAACCGTCTGGCTCAGGCGGTCCAAGATCCTCACGCTCCAGACGTTGCCGATCATCAACAGATCGCCGCTGGGGGCTGGCGCGGAGGGCTCCTGACGGAGCAGCGCCGGGGCGACTAAGGGGGGCGCGATGGCGAAAGGGTGCCCGAACGCCCGCTCATAGAGGTCTTTCATCTCCCTCGAGATCGCAAACCGCGCATCGGCCTGCGCCAAGGCTCGCGCCATGAGACGCCGGCCGACGCCCCGCTTTTGCAGGCAATTGTCATCCATCACCCAGAGGCCTAACGGCGCGCCGGTTAGCTGTTTGGCCGCGAGCGCCATGACGATGTCGCTCTCGAGGAAGATCGGCGAGAGGATTGAACGCACATGGTAAGGGCGCAGCCACAGTTTCATGATCTCAGCGATCTCGCTGTTCGAGCAGACCTCCCGCGGCAGCTCGAGCTCCTCCACGGCGTCAATCCGCTGCGCGCCGCCGTAATAGGATTGCGAACGGATCGCGATCACATCACGGCGGCCCTCGAACAACCGGGACATTTGCACCCCGGTGCCATGGGCGTAGCTGATCTCGTTCGTCGTGATCACCAAATCCACCGGAGCGCCGTCATGGGCCGGCCTCGGCCGATCGGCGGCGTCCGCCATGATCCGCCGCTTCCGCTTTTGATCGAGGCTGCGGATGTAGCGCCGGATCTTCTTTGAGCTGAAGAGTTTCAGGCGGGCCATGCGTCGCGCTCCGGCCCAGAAGTCTCGCCGCCCCGCGCCATGTTCGCGCCCCCGATGCAGCGGATCAGGCAGGTCGCGCCTGGTCCAATTCCCGCGGCTCGCGGCGCGGACAGCGGCTGGTGCCCGTAGAAAGAATCGAACTTTCGGCCTCTCCCTTACCAAGGGAGTGCTCTACCTCTGAGCTATACGGGCCCTGACGCCGAGCGCTGCTTCTTAGGCGGCGCATGTGCGCGATGCAAGCTGGCAGCGCGCTGCGTGAGGCTCGCAGGGTAAGGTTAATGTGCGGTGCATGTGACGGCTCAGCGCGCAGGCGGCGCCGAGAGCCGACAGTCAATGCGGCCGCCGCCGATCTGGCGCAAACTGCAGATCAGGGTCGGTTGGGAGTTGGGCGGGACGGATGTTTGGCCGGTGGAGCGTTTGGACGGCGCGGTGGGCCGCGGCGATGATCCGTCCGGTCGAAGCGCTGGCCTTCTGGAGCCTGCGCATCTTCCTCACTCGGAACGGGCCGACGCTCTTTTTCGCCGCCGCCGCGCTGTTGATCGGCACGCTCCTGGCGCTGATCGCTTTGGCGCCGGGGCCAGGCGCCGCCGCCTGGACCAAGCTGAGCTTGGGCGCGGCGGCGATGATCTTGTTCATCGGCTATATCCGCGTCTACTTCGCCGTCCGCGCTGAGACCGAGGCCGCCCTCGCCGGACTGTTGCAGAGCGACGATGCGACCACCGTGTCGGTGGAAGACGACGTGACGGATCGGATCACCCCCGCGCCGCGCTTCCCTGGATTAATGGGGGGGTGCGCGCTGCTGGTGTTTGTGTTGGGCTTCACGGCGGCCTTCGCCGCGATCAGCGTCGGATTGCTCGAGGGCGGCTTCGGCCCGCGGGCGATCGCGATGGATGGGGCCAAAATCCAACCGACGCCGGCGCAATGGGCGATTTTCTTCGGGTGGTGCGTGCTCGGGACGGTCGATTTGGTGAACGCCCTGCCGCGATCGGGCGAGCCGCTGTTGGGCGTCCGCTATGAGTGGGGATGGGCGTTTGCGTGGATCATCGCTTACCGCCTGGTGTTGTTGAGCATCGTGTTTTGCGCCTTGAACGCTTGGTTCAGCGTCCGCCGGAAGGTCGCCATTGCGCTGTCTTACGCGGGGCTGCCTTGGGACAAGCGGCGCTTCCTGCAACGCCTGGGGACGGACGGTGTGGGCGCGTTGGCGGCGGCTTTGGGGGATCCGGATCCCAGGCGGAGGGAAGACGCCGCTTTGGCGCTCGGGGCGGTCGGCGCCTCCGCCGCCGGCGCGACGGCGTCCGAGGCGCTCGTCCAAGCGCTCATCCGCGCCCTCAACGATCGAGATGAGGGGGTGCGCGCGACGGCGGCGCGCAGCTTGGGCGGTCTGAGCGACCTCGCCGGCCTCGACCAAAGGGTCGGCGCGTCGACCCCAGCGTTGATAGAAGCGCTCGCCGACCCCTCGCCGATTGTGCGACAGGCGGCGGCGAAAAGCCTCGGTTCCGTCGCCGCCGGCGCTCGCGAGACCGCAGTCGCGGCTTTGACGGCTTTGGCGGCGGCGCTCCCAGAGAACACCTCGACCAGCGCGCTCGACTGGCGCGGCTTGGTGGAGGCGATGCGCAGCCTCGCGGATCTGAGCGCGACGCTTGGCGCCGCCCCCGCAGCGGCATTGGCTGCGGTGGACAAGTTGCGCGGTCATCCCGACCCCGCCGTTCGTAAGGAGGCGGTGGAGGCCCATGGCGTTTTGGACGGCTTGCCGTCCTATGATGAACCGACGCCGTCGCTTCCATGAGCGCCACGCCTCGCGACGCGCAGCGTCGCCCGCGGGGGCGGCGGGGGCCATAGATCAGTCCTATTGCGCTGTAATTGGTGGCGGATGACGTTTTCGAGCGGGTTTAGGTTCAGGACTAAGGCGATGGCGGCCGCCATCCACCGCGGTTTGAGAGGCCTCTTATGGGCTGGGCTGGCGTTGGCGCTTATGGGCTGTCTCTCCGGTCCGGAGAACTTGGCGCTGGGGCCCATGGCGCGCCCACTGCCCGATGGCGTCTATGTCGAGTTCGACGAGATGGGAGAACCGCAAAACGCCTTGGTGCTGACATCCCGCCCAGACGGGATTTACCGGCACAGCGATTTCGACCTGCGTTTTTTTGAGAGCGGGCTGGGCGAGGGGATCTATTTCGTGTCCTATCTTGACCGGGGCGGGGCGTCGATTGATGGAACGCTGTATGGCGTGGTTGAAGTCCGCGGCGACGCCGTCAGCTATCCGCTCACACTATGCGGCGACGCGCCGGCGGATCTCCGCGCGGAGCTCCAGCTTGACACCGGGGACGGCGCGTCTTGTGAGATCAGCGATCCAGAAGTGATGAAGCGCATGCTCGAAGCGATTTGGCGCGCGACGAAGGGAGCGGGCAGCAGGCAACGCTGGGTGCGTCAAACGACGCTTCGGCGTTGAACGGGGGCAAGCCGGCGCGGCCTTTGCTGCGCGTGGCGTGGAGAAGATGGCGAGGTCTGGGCCCGGTGCCCGGCGCTCCGCTCGAAAGGACTTACATGGTCGCGCGCATCACGCCCTCGGGGGGTTTTCCGGCCGCTCGACACGCGGTTGTGGTCTGGCTCGCAAGCGCCTTGCTCCTGGTGTTTGCGACGGCGGGCGTGGCGCGGGCGGAACCGAAGCTCGTGGAGCAGCGCGAGTCGATCTACAACTCGATCTATATCTATGAGAGCGGCGACTACATCACGATGCTGTTCGGTAAGAACCGCCGGCTCTACACGGAGAGCCAAGTCAATCGCAGTGACCCGCTGGAGCTACCCGTCGCTTATACGCAATTAATGACTGTCGGCATGGCGTATCGCGAACAGGTGGGCCGTATTCTCGAGCTTGGGGTCGGCGGGGGTTCGATCATTTCTTACCTGGCGCGCACCTATCCGGAGGTGGAGATCGACGCCGTGGAGCTCGATCAAGTGGTGCTCGATTACGCACGGCAGTATTTTTTCGTCGAAGAGAACGAGCGGGTCCGGCTTCATACGCGCGACGGCCGCATCTTCCTGCGCCGCGTCCGCGAACCCTATGATGTGATTTTGATCGACGCTTATCGCGGCCCGTTCGTGCCGTTCCACATGTTGACCAAAGAGTTCTATGAGCTCGCCGCGCGTCGCCTGACCGAGGGCGGCGTGGTGCTGCAGAATGTCGATCCGTCCACAATGCTGTACGACGCGGCCGTTGCCACCATCAGCGAGGCGTTCGACACGGTTGAGACCTACTCGGCCGGCGGCAACATCGTGATCGTGGCCTATCAAGGGCCGCCGAAGCCAGATGCTGAACTCGCCGCGCGGGCCGCCGCCTTGGACGCCGCCCACGGACCGCGCTACCCGCTGGCCGAGATGGTCAAACGCCGTCGCCCGCCTTCGGTAAGCGGCGGTCAGGTTCTAAGCGACGACTTCGCGCCGGTGGAGGCGCTGAAGGCGGTCGACAAAAACAATCGCCCGGGCTTCCCGCAGGAGTGAGGGCGCCGGTGGCCCACGCGTCGAGCGCCAGCCTGAACGGGATGGGGAGAAGGGGAAGGACCCGATGTTCAAGCTGATCCTCTACGCCTGCGCGTTCCTGCTTGGCAGCGCGCTGATGGCCTTCGAGATCATCGTCGCCCGCATGCTCACGCCGCATTTCGGCGGAGATCTCTACACTTGGGCGGCGGTGATCTCCGTGGTGTTGTTCGCCATGATGGTCGGCTATTTCATCGGCGGCCGCTTGGTGGATTGGCGGCCAAGCTTGCACTGGGCGGCGGCGGCGGCGGCGCTGGCGGGGCTGTGGCTGCTGACCTTCGATCTTTACGCCGGCGACATGTTCGTGGCGCTCTCGGACTACTTCCTCGATGAACATCAGGGCGTGTTGGTGGCCGCCTTCCTCGCCCAGATCGTGCCGGTGACGGCGCTCGGCGCTTACTCGCCGATCGCGGTGCGCGTGGCGTTGCAGTCGGTGGCGGAGGCGGGGCGGGTCTCAGGCGAGATCTACGCCGTGTCGACCATTGGCAATGTGGTGGGCACGCTGGGCGCGGCCTTTTTCCTGATCGGCACGTTCCCGTTGTCGAGCTCCGTCTTCGCCATGGGTCTGATCTGTCTGGTCTGCGCGGCGGCGTTGTATGTGGCCGAAGCGTATTTCCGAACGCCGCAGCCGCAGGATGCGCCGGCGCCGGGGCCGGCGTGACCCGGCCAAGTTGAGCGACGCGGTGGAGATCGGACGAGGCGCTACAAAGCGCCCTGGGGCGGCCGCCAGCATCCGCGTTCGCGCGAGCCTTCTGGCCGCCCTTCTCCTGCTCGTCCCTGGCGTCGCCTTTCCGGAGGACGCGGTCTATCGGCAAGCGGCGCTCTACCCCGAAGGCCCCGTCGTGATCGGCGGGGCGCTTTACGTCGCGGAAATGGGCGCCGATCGGGTCACCCGCATCCGCAGGGACGCGCGCGCCCAGGGCGGGTTCCGCTCGGAGACGTTCTTCTCTCGGCGCGGCTGCGGGCCGACCGCGCTCGCGGCGCTGGACCGAGACCGCCTGGCGATCCTCTGTCATCTCGGCGGAGGCGTCGCCATCACCGACCGTTCGGGGCGTCTGCTGCGCATGATCCATCGCAGCGCGGATGGGGTGAGGCTCGACAGCCCCAACGACATCAGCGCCGATGGCGCCGGCGGCGCGTTTTTCTCCAATGCGGGCCAGTTTAACCCAGCCGCCCCGGCGACGGGGCGGGTGATGCGCATTGCGCCGGATCTCACGGTCCGCACCGCCGCCAGCGGCCTGCGCTACGCCAATGGCGTGGCGGTGGACCGCGAGAGAAGCCGCGTGCTGGTCTCAGAGCATCTGGCCGGCCGCGTGCTCGCCTTTGATCTCAAACGGGATTTCCGTTTCAAAGGTCGGCCGCGCGTCGTGCTGGATCGCGAGGCCCTTCAGGCGCAGGTCGCGCTGGAGACGCCGTTCATTGGACCGGACGGGCTGGAAATCGCGCCGGATGGCGCGGCTTTTGTGGCCATCTACGGCGCGGGCGCGTTCCTGCGGATCAATCTGGAGGGCGAGGTCACCCGATATGACGCGCCGGCCCCTTACGTGGTGAGCCTGGCGGTCTGGGATGATGTGCTGGCTGTGGTCGGCTCTTTCGAGAACCGCGATCCCCCGCTGCGCGGCGTCATTGAATTGAGGCCGTATGGCCCCGAGCGTGACAGCCGTTGACCAGGCGGCCCGCTCTGCGCGATCCAGTCGGCCCGCCACACCGTCATCTGGAGCGCCGCCATGGCAGACGCCGCCTCGCCCAAACTCGAGTGTTTCTTCGATCTCACCTCGCCCTGGAGCTATCTCGGCGTCACCGGCCTCCGCAGGTTGGCGGAGCGGCGTGGGCTTGCGGTGGTCTGGCGGCCGGTGCTGGTGGGCGGCGTGTTTAATGTCGCCAATGAGGGGCTCTATGGCCGCCGCGCCGCGATGATGGAGACCCCGCATATGGCGGCGCATTACCTCAAGGATTTGGCGGATTGGGCGGCCTATCACGGCGTGGAGATCACCGGCGCCCCGCCGGGCCATCCGCTCCGCGCCGTGGACTTCATGCGCGCCGCGGTCGCCGCCGATGAAATGGGCGCGCTGCAGGCGTTCATGGATGCGGGCTTCGCCGCCTATTGGCGGGATCACCGGGATATCTCATCGCGAGATGTGGTGGCGGAAATCGGCGGCGAGGCCGGGCTAGACCCGGCCGCCCTGTTGGCGCGGATCGACGCGCCCGAGTGCAAAGGCAAGCTCAAAGCCGCCGCAGATGAACTGATCGCCCGCGGAGGCTACGGCGTCCCCAGCATTTTCGTCGGTGAGACCGATATGTATTTCGGACAGGACCGCCTGCCGCTGGTGGAGCGCGCCCTGGATCGGCTGGCCGAAGCGTCCGCTTAAGCCAGCCGCCAATGAATGCGTTACGCCGCCTGCGCTTTGTCCCGCAGCTCGCGGCGCAGGATCTTGCCGACGTTTGACTTCGGCAGTTCGTCCAAGAACTCGATCTGCTTCGGCACCTTATAGGCGGTCATCTCTTTCCGCGCGTAGGCGATGATCTCTTCCTTGGTCAGCGTTTTGGTGGTGACCACAAACAGCTTGATCGCCTCGCCGGTACCGGCGTCCGGCACGCCCACGGCGGCGCATTCCAGCACGCCGTCGAGGCCTGTGACCACGTCTTCGATCTCATTGGGATACACATTGAAGCCCGAGACCAAGATCATGTCCTTCTTCCGGTCCACCACATAGACGCGGCCATCTTCGTCCATGACGCCGATATCCCCGGAGCGGAAGAAGCCGTCCGACGTCATCACCTCGGCCGTGGCGTCCGGGCGCTGCCAATATCCCGCCATCACCGCGGGTCCGCGGATGCAGATTTCGCCACGCTCGCCGAGCGGCATCTCGCGGCCCTCATCGTCGAGGATGCGGATCTCCATGCTTGGCAGCGGCAGGCCGACATTGCCCGCAAATTTCTCGTCGGTCACGGGCGTGATGCAGATGCCCGAGGAGGTCTCGCTGAGGCCGTAGCCTTGGCCCACGGCCACGCCGGTGAGCTTCTGCCAACTCGACGCCGTATCTTCGAGCACCGCCGTGCCGCCGCCGCCGCTCATCATCATGTTGGAGAAGTCGAGCTGGCGAAACCCGGGGTGATTGGCCAACGCTTGAAACAGCGTATTGACCGCCGGGAAGATGTGAAACTCCTGGCCTTTCAGCGCCTTGACCACGCTATCCAGATCACGCGGGTTGGGGATCAAGATCATCCGCCCGCCGCGCATCATGCCCATCATGGCGATGTTGACCATGGCGAACACATGGTAAAGCGGCAACGCGCAGACGGAGGTCATGCGCTTGTCGGCCGGGTGCTTCTCCATCAAGGGTTGCATCCACGCCTCAGCGCCGAGCAGCGCGGTGACCAAGCTCTTATGGGTTAGCGTCGCGCCTTTGGAGAGGCCCGTCGTGCCGCCTGTATACTGCAACGCCGCCACGTCATCCGGCGCGATGTCCGGGCGGGTATAGGTGGCGGCTTTGCCTTTCTTGATCATGTCGTTGAAGCGCACCGCCTTCGGCAGCGAATATTTCGGCACCATTTTCTTCACATGGCGCACGACCGTGTTCACGAGCGTGCCCTTCACCGCGCCGAGCATGTCGCCCATGCCGGTGATCACCACATGCTCGACCTGCGTGTCGCCGATCACCTCTTCGAGCGTGTGGGCGAAGTTCTCCAGGATCACGATCGCCCGGGCGCCGCTGTCCTGGAGCTGATGGCGAAGCTCCCGTGCGGTGTAGAGCGGGTTGACGTTCACCAGGATGCAGCCGGCGCGCATGACGCCATAGGCGGCCACGGGCTGCTGGAAGATGTTCGGGCCCATGACGGCGACGCGGTCGCCCTTCTTGAAGCCGAGGCTCTGCAGATAGGCGGCGACAGCCTGTGAGCCGCGGTCCAACTCCGCATAGGTCAAGGTGGCGCCAAGGCAGGTGAACACGGGACGATCCGCATAGGTCTTAAAGCTGCCTTCCAGCAAATCGACCATCGTCGGAAAACGTGAGGTGTCGACCTCATGGGGCACGCCTTCGGGGTAGTTCTTCAGCCAGTATTTCGGCCCATACTCTCCCGCTGGACGCGGAGGCGTCGGCGCAGCTTCGGCTGTCGATCCCCCCTCCATGTCGGCATGCGTCGCGTCGTCCATGTGTTCCTCCCTGCGTGTCCCAATTTGTGTTCATAGACAGCTGCGACATTTCGCCCCAATCTTAGCGAAATGTCAAAAGCCCAGGCTCGTTCTCCCCAGGCTGTTTCTCCATGGCGCTGAAGTCGTTGAACGCCACCAACCGTATGGCGGCGGGTCGGTCTTGTTCATGGACCACCGTGAGCTTGGTGACGCCGCAATTGGCGATGCGCCACGCCACCTCCGCGAACATCGGCGACGGGGCGTCAAGGACGTCGAGGGTGATCGCGCCCGCTGGCCCGCCTGATGTGAAGGCGAGCACGCGCTCCGCCCCTTTCGCCACCGCTTGCGCCGCCATCTCATCCAAGCCGCGCCGCGCCCGAGCCCGGAAGGCGGAGAAGGTCTCCGAATAGCGCTGATCAGCCTGCCCCGCGTCCGACGTCCACGCGCGCAGGGCGTCGCCGATCAACGTGCGGACCTCGTCATCGCCGCCCGCGGATGCGAGATCACTGAAACCTGGGTTCTGCACGCTGAAGACGTTTTGGAAATCGTACTCATCGAGATCGCTGAGCGTCACCAGGTCGGGGTAGACCGCCAATTGCTCCAGGCAGAGCGCCGCCGTGTCCCGATGCCGGCGCATTCGGCCCGTGAAGACCATGTCGGGCTTGAAATCGAGCTCGGCGAGCCGTTGGCCAAGCGCGCCGGACTGACGGCGGCCCAGCGGCGAGAGCTTGTCATAATCCGCCGCTCCCCAGGACGCCTGGGCGTGACGGATCACGTAGATCAATGTCATCGACGCGCCTCTCCGACGGAAGCCACCGCTGTGCGCGGGATGAGACGGCGCAGGCCGAAGCCAAGCCGCCGCCTCAATCCCTCATGGCCAGGCGCTCAGAGAAAGGGCGAGCCGGCCTGCCCCGCGCTGAAACGGCCGATCTCCTGCTTGGCGATGGTGCCGAGATGCACCTCGTCCGGGCCGTCGGCGATGCGCAGGGTGCGCGCTTGCGCAAAGAAATTGGTGAGCGGGAAATCCTTGGTGACGCCGCCGCCGCCATGGATCTGGATCGCGAAATCCACCACCTTTTGCAGCATGTTAGGTGCGACCACTTTGATCGCCGCAATTTCCGTCTTCGCGCCTTTCGCGCCCATCTTGTCGAGCTTCCACGCCGCATAGAGCGTGAGCAGCCGCGCTTGGTCGATGGCGATCCGCGCCTCGGCCACACGCTCGCGGTTGCCGCCCAGATCGATCAGCTTCTTGCCGAACGCCACACGGCCCTCGGCCCGCTGCAGGATCAGATCGAGCGTGCGCTCCGCCGCGCCGATGCAGCGCATGCAGTGGTGGATCCGCCCCGGCCCAAGCCGCCCTTGAGCGATCTCAAACCCGCGCCCGAGCCCGGCGATAACGTTGCTCACCGGCACGCGGACGTTGTCGTAGCTGACCTCGCCATGGCCGTGGAACGCGTCATGGTCCCCGAACACCGGCAGCATCCGCTCGATGGTCACGCCCTCGGTCTTGGTCGGCACCAGCACCATCGAGTGCTGTTGATGGCGGCCCAGCTCGTCGGCCGGCGTCTTAGCCATGACGATCATAATTTCGGCGCGCGGGTCGCCGATGCCAGAGGACCACCATTTCCGGCCGTTGATCACCACCTGATCGCCCTCGAGAACGGCGGTGGTCTCCATGTTGGTGGCGTCCGACGAGGCCACGGCGGGCTCGGTCATGCCGAACACGGAACGGATCTCGCCGGCCAGCAGCGGCTTTAGCCACCGTTCTTGCTGCTCAGGCGAGCCATAGCGCCAGAGCACTTCCATATTTCCGGTGTCCGGCGCGCTGCAGTTGAACGCCTCGGGCGCCATCATGCTGTGGCCGGTCTCTTCGGCGATCAGCGCGTATTCGGGCACGGACAGCCCAGCGCCGAGCCTGTCATCGGGTAAGAAGAAGTTCCAGAGGCCCTGAGATTTCGCGTCCCGCTTCAGCGCTTCGAGCTCGGCGGGGACTTCCCACTTGGTCCAATCCGCACCGGTTCGATCGGGATGGAAGTCCCGCCGATGCTCATCTTCGAACGGGATCACCTTGGTGTAGATGAATTCACGAACACGTTCGATCAGCTCTTTCACGTGGGGGCGAGGTTCGAACTCCATCCCGAGCTCCTCTTGTTTTCTTTGGTGACTTTCTCGGAAAATTGCACGGGAAAACGCGCAGAACCAGACTTGTAATTACAAAAGCG
>JBCCTM010000065.1:0-12768 GCA_039198535.1 Pseudomonadota bacterium | reverse complement strand
TTCTTCTACGCCGTGTTGGGCGGCATGAAGGGCATCACCTACACGCAGGTGGCGCAGTATGTGGTGTTGATCACCGCCTACACGATCCCGGCGGTGTTTATCTCGCTGCAGCTCACTGGCAATCCGCTGCCCCCGCTCGGCCTGTTTGGCGAGCACACGGCGTCGGGCCAGCCGCTTCTGCAGACGCTGAACGAGGTGGTCCAGGATTTGGGCTTCGCGTCCTACACCGGGCACCACCAGAGCACCCTCAACATGGTGCTGTTCACCCTGTCGCTGATGATCGGCACCGCGGGTCTGCCGCATGTGATCATTCGCTTCTTCACCGTGCCGAAGGTGTCCGACGCCCGTTGGTCCGCCGGTTGGGCGCTGGTGTTCATCGCTCTGCTGTACCTCACCGCCCCGGCGGTTGGCGCCATGGCGCGGCTGAACATCATCGACACCATCTACCCGAACGGCGTGCAATCCGAAGCCATCGCCTATGATGAGCGCCCGGACTGGATCCGCAATTGGGAGGTGACCGGACTTCTGAAGTTTGAGGACAAGAACGGCGATGGCCGGATCCAGTTCTACAATGAGAAGTCCGAGGCGTTCGCCGCCACCGCCGCTCAGCGCGGATGGACCGGTAGCGAGCTGCAGGTGAACCGGGACATCCTGGTGTTGGCCAACCCGGAGATCGCCAATCTGCCAGGCTGGGTGATCGCCTTGGTGGCGGCGGGCGGCCTCGCGGCGGCGCTGTCCACGGCGGCGGGCCTGCTGTTGGCCATCTCATCCGCGATCAGTCACGATTTGCTCAAGGGGGCGTTGACACCCAACATCTCGGAGCAAGGCGAGTTGATGGCGGCGCGGATCGCCATGGCGGTGGCCATCTGCGTGGCGACCTATCTGGGCCTCAATCCACCGGGCTTCGCGGCCCAGACGGTGGCGTTGGCGTTCGGCTTGGCCGCAGCCTCGATCTTCCCCGCGTTGATGATGGGCATCTTCTCGAAGCGCATTAACAACTACGGGGCGGTGACAGGCATGGTCTCAGGCCTGTTGTTCACCCTCGTCTACATCTTCACGTATAAGGGCTGGTTCTTCTTCAAAGGGACCAACATGCTGCCCGATACGCCGGAGAACTGGGTGATGGGCATCTCGCCGCTCTCCATCGGAGCCGTCGGCGCGCTGCTGAACTTCGTGGTCGCCAATGTGGTGTCCCGCATGACCGCGGAGCCGCCGCAGGAGATCCAAGATCTCGTCGACAGCGTCCGCGTGCCCCGCGGCGGCGGCGCGGCCCAGGCCCACTAAGCCCGGGCCATCAGGGGCCCCTCGCGGCGCGCCGCAGGGCCCCTTCAAGAACAGGCGGCGCGTCTTTCGGGACGCGCCGTTTTGCTGACAGCCGATAAATTTTTCCGGCGACGCGCCTGCGAGCGCAGAGGCGCCAGCGCAAATGAGGAGGGCCGTCGGATGGGATTTGATGACGCGATAGCGCTCGACGCGGCGGGCGCCGGGGCGGGATCCGATTGCCCCGCCACCACCCTGGCCAGCGTGCGCCTCGCCGATGTGATGACCCCCAACCCGATCCGCCTGCCCGTGACCGCCAGCATTCGCGAGGCGGCGCAGACCATGGCGGCGTCCGCCGTGTCCTGCGTGCTGCTCATGGAGGATGACCGCGTCGTCGGCATCGCCACCACGGGCGACATGACCGACCGCGTGGTGGCTGGCGACGCCGATCCCTCCGCGCCGGTCTCCACCATCATGACGGCGTCGCCCGTGACCTTGCCCGCCGACGCCCTCGGGTCGGACGTGCTGCATGTGATGTTGGAGCGGCGCATCGGCCATTTACCGGTGGTCGATGGCCAGGGCCGACCCCTGGGCGTGGTCACCCAGACCGATCTCACCCGACGCCAAGCGCTCACGGCCGGCGCGGTGATCCATGACATCGTCGGCGCCGCCGACAGCGATGAGATCGCCGAGGAAGTGCGCCGCATCCCCGCCCTGCTGCGCCATCTGATCGAAGGCGGGGCGCGCCATGAGGTGGCGACCCGGTTGATCACGGATATCGGCGACGCCGCGACACGGCGCTTGCTGGTCTTGGCGGAAGAGCGCCTTGGCCCGCCGCCCGCGCCCTATCTCTGGCTCGCCTGCGGCAGCCAAGGGCGGCAGGAGCAAACTGGCGTCTCCGACCAGGACAATTGCCTGATCCTCGATGACGGCCTGCGGCCGGAGGATGACGCTTATTTCGAAGAGCTCGCGCGCTTTGTCTCCGATGGCTTGGCCGCCTGCGGCTATTTCTATTGCCCCGGCGGAATGATGGCGACGACCCCTCGCTGGCGGCAGCCGCTGAAGGTCTGGCGCGGCTATTTTGAGGGCTGGATTGAGAAGCCCGACCCCATGGCGCGCATGCTCTCCTCGGTCATGTTCGATCTGCGGCCGATCGGCGGCGAGACTGGCCTGTTCGACGACCTGCATCGGACCACGCTCGAGGCGGCGTCCGAGAACAGCATTTTCGTGGCGCATATGATCGCGAATTCGCTCAGCCACGCCCCTCCCCTCGGCCTGTTTGGCGGCTTGGCGACCGGCCGCGGCGACGCGCCGCGCGGGCGGATCGACTTAAAGCATGCGGGCGTCGCCCCCATTGTCGATCTTGGCCGGATGTACGCGTTGCAGGGCCGGATCGAGCCCGTGAACACGCGGGCCCGCTTGGTGGCGGCGGGCGAGGCGGCCCTTGTCAGCGCCGCGGGAGGTCGGGATTTGCTGGACGCGTATGACTTGATCGCTGAGACGCGCTTACAAGCGCAAGCGACGGCGATCCGCGTGGGAGAGGCGCCCGGCAACATGCTTGACCCGACCGCGCTCTCACAGTTGGAGCGCGCTCACCTGCGGGATGCGTTCCATGTGGTGCGGACGATGCAATCGGCGCTGGGCAACGGTCGCAGCGCGGTCCTGTAAGGCGACGCCGAAAGTCGGGCCAAGAAGAGCCGGCCCTATGAAAACCAGGCGCGATCAGTCGCGCCGATAAGGGCGGATGGAACTGGGAAGGAAAGAGGTCTCGAATGCTGTTGGAGTTTGTCGCGGCCATCGCCGCGGCCTTCGCCGCCGCCGGGGTGGTGATGGCGCTCAATTGGCTGCTGGGCGGGCGCCTGCCCCGGGTGGCGCTGCCCATCGCCGCAGGGGCGGCCATGCTCGGCTACGGCGTCTGGAGCGAGTATTCTTGGTTTGACCGCACCAGCGGCGGCTTGCCGGACGGCATGGCTGTCACCTTCACCCATGCGGAACCCTCGGCCTTTCGGCCGTGGACCTATGTCAGCCCGTTTGTCAGCCGCTTCTCGGCGATCGACGCCGCCGGCGCGCGCACCAACCCGGGCGCGCCCGGTAAAGTGCTGGCGGATCTTTATCTTTTCGCGCGCTACGCGCCCACGGCGAAGGCGCCGATCCTGGTGGATTGCGACGGCCGCCGCCGCGCCGAAGCCACAGGCGCGCAATTCAATGAAGCCGGCGGCGTTGCGTCGGCGGAGTGGCGCGCCCTGGAGCCCACCGATCCCTTGCTCGCCGCGCTGTGCGCCGCGCCGGCGGACCCGCTGGACGGCTCTGAACGCGATGGATCCTCCGCGGTCGACGCCGCCGCCGCCGCGCCGCCCAGCGATCGAGAGGAACGCGCATAGGCCCAGCCACTCGCGGCGCGCCGTGGGCGGGCCGCTTCAAGCCAGCCGAAAGCTTGGCCAGCCGAGAAAGGAACTGCCCGATGCAAGCACATGCGCGCGCCGAGAGCGTCGAGGGTGGGGTCGCGGAACGGTTGGCGGGACGTTGGAGCTTTCGTCTGCGCATCTTCCTGTTCTTCAGCTTGGTCGCCATAGGCGGTGTGGCGATCGTCGTCGCGGCGCTGACCTTCGGATACATGCGTCGAACGCCCGATGCGCCGGAGGCTGGCTTCATCACCGCCGGCGTCGTCGCGGCGTTTGGACTGGCGGCGCTGACCGCCTGGGTCTGGATGCTGTTCGACGAGCATGTGGCCAAACCCATCGCGGCGCTGGCCGGTTCGCTGCGGGCGGCGGCGCATGCGGACGCGACCGCGGTTGATCTGCGCGCGACGCGCTTTCTGGGCGACCTGGCCCCGGCCGCCAATGCGGCGGCGGCGGAGCTCACCGCAGCCCGCACAGGGCTGGATGACGCGGTCGGGGAACGCACCGCCGCGTTGCTGGAAGAGAGCGTGCGCCTGGGCGAGGCGTTGCGGGACGCGCCGGTCGGTCTGTTGATCACCGACGCCGTCGATCACCGGGTGGCGCTCTACAATCCCGAAGCGATGGCGTTGCTGCGCACCGCCGGGCTCGTGGCCGACCCGGAGCGCTTGGGCCTTGACCGCCCGCTGTTCGACGCCGTGGCCGCGCCGACGCTGCGCGAACGGGTGGAGACGCTCCGGGAAGAGCGCGCCGAAAGCGGACAGGCGCAGATCGACTTGCCGGGCGGCGCGCGGCTCTGCGCGGAGATCCGCCGCATGTCCCGCATTGGCGACCCGCTGGGCGAGGGCATGTCCATCGCGCTGTTTGACCCCGACGCCGCCCCGCTCACGCTCCGGGACGACGCCGCGCCCTCGGAGGCGTATCACGACCTCTCGCTTCTCGCCCGCCCGGCGCCGAAGCCGACAGCGGACGCTTTGCTCGACCGTTTGAGCTATGTGGTGTTCGACACGGAGACGACCGGCCTCGAGCCCTCCCGGGATGAGATCGTGCAGATCGCCGCCACTCGCGTCGTCAATGGCAGACCGCTCTACAATGAGACCTTCGAGACGTTGGTGGACCCAGAGAGGGACATTCCGGCGAAGTCCACGGAGATCCATAAGATCCGGCCTGAGGATGTGGCGGGCGCGCCCACCATCGATGTCGCCGGCGCGCGCCTGCGCCGGTATTGCGAGGGCGCGGTTTTGGTGGCGCATAACGCACCGTTCGACCTCGCGTTCTTCCACAAACATCAATCGCGCATCGGCGCCGCGTTTGACATGCCCGTGCTCGACACCGTGCTGCTGTCGGCGGTGCTGTTCGAGGGCGACAGCGATCATTCGCTCGACGGCTTGGCGGCGCGCTTCGGCGTGGAGATCCCGCCCGAAGATCGCCACACCGCGCGGGGCGACACGCTGGCGACGGCGGAGATCCTCCTGAAGATGATCCCGATGCTGGCCGCGCGGGGCTTTCCAACGCTCGGACAAGCTCAAGCGGCGGCGGAGCGGCAAAAGGCGCTCAAATCGCGGCAAAAAGCGCAAACGTCCGTTTGAGAAACCCGCCCCGGTGCGCTACCTGCCAAAACCGAGAGGGCGACGCCGCTAAGAACGGACGCCCGCGGGAGAGAGACGCACGCCGGAGAGGCCCATGTTTGATTTCACCCCTTCCGAAGAGCAAGCCGCGCTCCATGAGATGGCGCGCCGCTTCGGCGTAGAGCGCCTGGGCCCAGGCGCATTGGCCTGGGAGGAGGAAGGGACGCTGCCCGTGGAGATCCTGCGGGAAGCCGGCGCGCTGGGCATGGGCACGATTTACATGCCCGAAGAGGCGGGCGGCGCAGGCCTCACCCGCCTGGACGGCGCGCTGATCTTCGAAGGGCTCGCCATGGGCTGCCCCTCCGTGGCCGCGTTCATATCAATCCACAACATGGTGGCGTGGATGGTCGGCCGGTACGGCGCGCCGGAGCAGGCGCGGCGCTGGGCGGCGAAGCTTTCCAGCATGGAGACGGTGGCCTCTTATTGCCTGACGGAGCCGGGCTCCGGCTCGGACGCCGCCGCGCTCCGCACCACGGCGCGCCGCGATGGCGACGGCTACGTCCTTAATGGCAGCAAAGCGTTCATCTCCGGCGCGGGCTTCAGCGACCTCTATCTGATCATGGCGCGCACGGGCGGCGAGGGCCCGCGCGGCGTCTCGGCGTTTCTGGTGGAGAAAGACACGCCCGGCCTCAGCTTCGGCGGCGTAGAGAAGAAGATGGGGTGGAAAGCGCAGCCGACCGCGCAAGTGCAGCTCGATGACTGCCGCGTGCCGGCGGAGAACCTACTGGGCGAGGAGGGCGCGGGCTTCAAATACGCCATGGCCGGCCTCGATGGCGGTCGGCTCAACATCGCCGCCTGCTCCCTCGGCGGCGCGCAGGCGGCCTATGAGGCCGCACGGCGGTACATGGGCGAGCGCAAGGCGTTCGGTCAGACCATCGACCAATTCCAAGCCCTGCAGTTTCGGCTCGCCGACATGGCGACGAGCCTTGAGGCCAGCCGCGTGCTGCTCCGGCAAGCCGCCGCCAAGCTCGACGCCGGCGCCTCGGACGCGACGAAGCACTGCGCCATGGCCAAGCGCTTTGTGACGGACGTTTGTTTTGACGTCGCGGATGAAGCGCTGCAGCTGCATGGCGGCTACGGCTATCTCGCGGATTACGGCGTCGAGAAGATTGTGCGAGATCTTCGCGTGCATCGGATCTTGGAAGGCACCAACGAGATCATGCGCGTCATCATCGCGCGCCACGCCCTGGCGGAGCGAGACACGGCGGGCTGATCGCACGCGCGCAGAGGGGCGGCGTCATCGCGCCGCCCCCGTCGCGTAGCTCAATTATCCAGGAAGCTCCGCAACTTGCGGGAGCGAGACGGGTGCTTCAGTTTGCGCAGCGCCTTCGCCTCAATCTGCCGGATCCGCTCCCGCGTCACCGAGAATTGCTGCCCAACCTCTTCTAGGGTGTGATCGGTATTCATGCCGATGCCGAAGCGCATCCGCAACACGCGCTCTTCCCTCGGCGTTAGCGACGCCAGCACGCCCGTGGTCGTATCGCGCAAGTTCGAGTGGATCGCGCTGTCGAGCGGCAGGATCGCGTTCTTGTCCTCGATGAAATCGCCGAGTTGGCTGTCTTCCTCGTCGCCGATCGGCGTCTCAAGGGAGATCGGCTCCTTGGCGATCTTCATGACCTTCCGAACCTTATCGAGCGGCATTTGGAGCTTCGCGGCCAGCTCCTCCGGCGTCGGTTCGCGGCCGATCTCATGCAGCATTTGCCGCGAGGTGCGCACCAGCTTGTTGATCGTCTCGATCATATGCACCGGAATGCGGATCGTGCGCGCCTGATCCGCAATGGAGCGCGTGATGGCTTGGCGGATCCACCACGTGGCGTAAGTCGAAAACTTGTAACCGCGGCGATACTCGAACTTATCAACGGCTTTCATCAGGCCGATATTGCCTTCTTGGATGAGATCCAAGAATTGCAACCCGCGGTTCGTGTATTTCTTGGCGATGGAGATCACCAGGCGCAGGTTAGCCTCGACCATCTCCTTCTTGGCGATGCGCGCTTCTTTCTCACCCTTCTGAACCGTCTGGACAATCCGACGGAACTCGGGGATGTCGAGGCCCGCCAACTGGCTGATCTCGGCGATCTCATTGCGGATCTTCTCGACCCGGTCGCCCTCTTTCTCGGCGAACTTCGCCCAGCCCTTGCCGGACAATGCGCCCACACGCTCGAGCCAGCCCGGCTCGAGCTCGAAGCCGCGATACTCTTCCAGGAACTTAAGACGCGGCACCTTATGCCGATCGGCCAACTGGATCAGTTGGCTTTCCAGCTGAATCAGACGGCGGTTAATCTTGTAGAGCTGCTCAACCAGCGTCTCGATCCGCAGGTTGTTGAGGTGCATGCCGTCGACAAGCTCAACGATCTCCGTGCGCAACCGCAGATATTTCCGCTCCTGCTCGGCGGAGAATGTGGCCTTATCGGACAGCGCCGCGCCGATCCGGTCGGACTGCATCGCATGCAGCTTCTCGTAAAGCGTGGCGATCCGCTCAAGCGTGTCGAGGACCTTGGGCTTGAGCTCGGCCTCCATCGCCGACAGCGACAGGTTCTGCTCGTCCTCATCGTCGTCTCCCGTGGAGCCTTCGCCCCCTTCACCGGCTTCATCGCCTTCCGCGCCGGCGGCCTGTTCGCCTTCGGGCGCAGCGGGAGCCGCTTGCGCCGAGGGGTCTTCGCCTGCTTCTTTAGCGGCCTTAGCGGCGGCGGCTTGCTGCGCCGCTTCGGCCTTCGCAGCGAGATGCACAGCCTTCGCCGCAGCAGCGCTTTTTGGCGTCTCGATGGTCTCGCCATCTGCGCCTTGCGCTTCTTCCTCGCTCTCTTCCAGCTGCCCGGCCGCCTTCGCGCGGGCCTGTTCGACTGCGGTCTCGGCGCCGAAAGTGGCGTCGAGGTCGATCACTTCGCGCAGAAGGATCTGCTCATCGAGCAACTCCTGCCGCCAGATCGTAATGGCGCGGAAGGTGAGCGGGCTCTCGCACAGGCCGCCGATCATCGTCTCGCGGCCCGCCTCGATCCTTTTGGCGATGGCGATTTCGCCCTCGCGAGAACGCAACTCCACCGTGCCCATCTCGCGGAGATACATGCGCACCGGATCATCGGTGCGATCGAGCGTCTCCGCCCCTTTTTGGGTCGTGACGAGTTCGCGGCTCTGGGTCGTCTCGGGCTTGGTCTCCGCGGCCGGTTCTTCCTCGGCCTCCTCCTCCTCAACCACATTGACGCCCATCTCGGAGAGCAGCGACATGACGTCTTCGATTTGCTCGGACGACGTTTGGTCGGCGGGGAGCACCTTATTCAGCTCGTCATAGGTGATGTAGCCGCGCGCTTTGGCCCGAGCGATCATTCGCTTGACGGGCGCTTGGCTCATATCGAGGACGACGCCCTCGCTGGCTTGCGCGTCGCCTTCGGCGCTCTCGTCAACGTCTTTCGCCATAGTCCTCTCTCGTATGAGCATCGGCGCGCGCCGCGGCGGCGCTCTGCTTAATGTCGTGCGCCGGGCGTATTCTCGCCACTTCAAGCCCTGCGACGCGGAGCCGCACCGGGATCAGGGCGCGTCACCTCGACGCTTTCGTCTCACCCAAGGCTCCGACGCCGCCAACGCCTTTAGTCGACCTGATGTCGTCTGCTCGGCTTGAACCGCCGTCTCCCGAGCGGCGTCCCGGCTTCTCACCTGCTCTCTCGCCGCCTCCTGCAGCCGGCGAGGTTCCAAATCTTCAGACAAATCGTCCAGTAGCTCGGTCCGATACGCATCAATTTCGCGGCGCCAGGTCAGGTCTGCGCGGTGTTGGGTTACCAGTTCGTCAAAAAGACGACGTACTTGGTCAAGTTGCGCATCGAGACTGGAAAATGGCCCACCAAGGCGGTTTTTCAACCTTAAGCGGAGCTCCCGACACACATCCCGGCCACATCTCTCGTCGACGAAGGCTTCTAAGGCCGAACTGCGCGCGGCGACGGCGTTTGCGTCGTCCGGGTCGCGCGGGAGATCGTCGAGCGATGCGACGCCGCATAAGAGAGCGTTCTTCACGCTGTCAAGCGCGGCGTCCAGAAAGTCTAGATCTTCGACGACGGTCATGCGTTCGTCCAAGAGCGCTGGGCGCTCAAGCAACAGCACCAGGATGGCGCCCTCGCGCATCACCGCCGGGTCGGCGCTGTTGGACGCGTCGGCGATGGCGGCCGCTTTCGCCTCGGCGGTGGGACCCTCGGCGAATACCGAGCCGCCGCCGCGCCAAGCGGACCGTCCCATCGGCCCCGCCGCCGACGCGCGGCGCGCTCCGCCGGGCCCTTGCGGCCCAAGGGGCGCCTGGGTCATTGGACTGCGCTGGCTGCGGAACAGGTGGAAGCGTCGATCCTTCAGCTCCTGAGCGAAGTGTCCGCGCACTGACGCGTCTTCGATCTTGCCCTGGACGCCCTGCAACGCCTTGTCGAATGCGGCGCGACGTTCCGGCGTGTCCAAGCGATGCTCGGCGAGAAGCCGCCGCCAGACCACGTCGATCAGTGGGGCGGCCTCTTCGATCAGCCGCTCCATGGCGGCCGCCCCGCCCGCGCGGACGACGTCGTCCGGGTCTCGCCCCTCCGGCAGCGTGACGAAGCAGACGGACTTGCCGGGCCGCAGTTTCGGGAGCGCAAGATCGGCGGCGCGGCCCGCGGCTCGTTGTCCGGCCACATCGCCGTCCAACGCCAAGATCGGCTCATCGGCGGCGCGCCAGAGCAAATCGAGCTGCTGCTCCGTGAGCGCCGTGCCAAGGGGAGCGACCGCCGTCTCAATTCCCGCCTGACCAAGCGCCACCACGTCCATATATCCCTCGACCACCAGCAACGGCCGACCGGCGCCCGAGGCCGCGCGGGCCCGGGCGAAATTGTAGAGGACGCGACTTTTTTGGAAGAGTTCCGTCTCCCGCGAATTGAGATATTTCGCTTTGGCTCCGGGATCGAGCGCGCGGCCGCCAAAGGCTAAACAGGTGCGGCCCGAGCCATCGCGGATCGGGAAGATAATGCGGTTGCGGAACCGATCATAAACCGCGCCATCCCGGTCGGATTTCGCGCAGATATCCGCGCCGATCAGCAAGTCTCTGTCGAGCCCCGCCCCGGTAAGCGCCCGCAGCGCGCCGTCCCGGCGGTCGGGCGCGAAGCCGATCTCAAAGCGATCGATGGTCTCTCGGGTCAGGCCGCGGCCTTGCAAATAGGCGCGGGCCTCGGCGCCCGCCGCAGAGTCCAACTGCTCGCGAAAAAAACGGACCGCCGCCTCCGTGGCCTCGCCAAGCGTCGCGCGTTTCGCCTCGCGCTTCGCCGCGCGGGCGTCCCTGACGGGCGGCGGCATACCCGCCTCCGCGGCCAACACCTCTACGGCCTCCGGAAAGCTCAAGCGCTCGAACTTCATGAGAAAGTCGATCGCTGAGCCTTTCTCGTGGCATCCGAAGCAATAAAAATAGCCGTCCCGGTCGCGGACGTGAAAGCTCGGGGTCTTCTCGCCATGGAAAGGACAGCACGCCCAGTAGTCGCCCTTGGCGGGCGCGCTTTTGGCGGCGTCGAAGCCGATGCGGCGGGTGATCGTCTCGGCGATGGAGACCCGCTCCCGCAACGTCTCCAGATAACTCGCGGGGATACTCATGGCGGACTTATTGGGAAGTCGGACGGCTGAGACAAGCGCGCCTTTGCGTCAATGATGGGAGATGACGCGACCAAGACACGCGCCAAACACGCCCGTCTCTGCGCGCTTTGCTGCGCGCCCGCCGACCATCTCCTGGGCGCGATCAAGGCGTTACGCCGCCAGAGCTGCGCGGAGACGTGTGACCGCCTCGGGCCAGCTGTCGGCCTGCGCGTTGGCGCTCGGCGCATCGCCCGCCACACGCCGCAGATGGTCGCTGGCGATGAAGTGCAACCTGAAGACATCGGGGGCGCGGGACTTCGCGGAGAAAAGCTGAGGCTCGGCGTCGTCGACAAACGCCATGGGCGCTTCGGTCCGGTCCCACAGCCAGCGCAGCGCGCGGCCTTTGCCGCCCGAATTTGCAACGACGGGCGCCGAGATCCCCTGTGCGGCCAGGCAACGAGCCCGCGCCTGGCGATGGACGAAGGGCACATTGGTCAGCACGATGACCTGCGCGATTTCGCCGAGCGCATCGACGGCGGCCGCGGCGCCGGGCGCCGTCGTCATCTCCTCCACCTGCGCGTCAAAGAAGCCGTTGATCAGCTTGCCGACCTCCCAGCCCTCCGCGGGCCTCCCGCCGTCTATCCGGCGGATCGCCCCTTCGAGGCGGTAGGAGGTGAGGTCTAGGCGCCAGCCCTCGCCCTCCATCCATCGGCCAAGATGCGTAGAGAACTCCAGCAGCACTTCATCGGCGTCCAGCGCCAAGAGCGGCCGCGCGGGATCGAGCTCCAGGGCCGCCAGCTGGGCGCGCACTTCGTCGGACAGGCCGTAAGCCTTCTCCGGCTGCGGCGCGCGGCGGAGCGCGCCACCGCCCATCTGCGCCAAGAGCTCCGGCTCCGCCGCTCCGCTCGACCGCGGATCTTCCCGATCACCGGCGCTCATGTCCAATGCACCTCTTCTCCACCCGGCAGAGCCGCGCGCAGGGATGCGAAAGCCTCCGGCGTGAGGCCCGCTTCCCCGCAATAGGCCGCTGCTAACTCTTCGTCGCCGCGGAGATAATCGATGAGCGATGCGAGAAATTCGGGCTCCGAGGCCCGCGCCGAGATCTCATCGGCTCCCATGCCCGCGAGCGTCATGAAGCGTCCGAAATCATCGGGTCGCTCCGCCAGAAACCGTAAGGCGTCGAGGGCTTGCGCCTCCGCTTGCTCTATAGACCGCATGATCACTCGCCTCCGCCGCATCCCCGCCCCGTGGTCGCGGGTTACCTAACGCGATGGGGCGGAGGATAAAGTCCGTCTTAAGGCCTCTCTGCCATATCTTCGGGAGAGCGCGTCTTCAGCGGCGCGCACGGTGGATGTGACGCCGCCGGGATCGCAGCAGGACGCCGCCATGAGCCACAAGATCCTGATCGTCGAAGACAATGAGCTGAATATGAAGCTCTTCGACGATCTTCTGACCGCGCAAGGCTACCAAACGCTGCAATGCGGCGACGGGATCGCTGCGCTTGAGACGGCGCGGCGTGAGCATCCCGATTTGATCCTGATGGACATTCAGCTTCCTCAAGTTTCGGGCTTGGAGGTTGCGAAATGGATCAAAGAAGACGAAGCGCTCAAAGAAATTCCCGTTATCGCCGTCACAGCCTACGCCATGAAGGGCGACGAAGAACGAATTCGCGACGGAGGATGCGAAGCGTACATTTCGAAGCCCATCGAAATTGCTGAATTTCTGTCAACCGTACGTCGACACCTTTCGTAATCTTTTTTAGATATACTTGGGCCCTCGCGAGTGAAGGGCCGAGCCGTGACAGCAAAAATACTCGTCGTCGATGACATTCCAGCCAATGTGTTGGTGCTGGAGGCCCGCCTCCAAGCCGCCTATTACACGGTTGTGACCGCATCTTCGGGAGCCGAAGCGCTCGAAGT
>JBCCTM010000064.1:0-12825 GCA_039198535.1 Pseudomonadota bacterium | reverse complement strand
TTAACTATCGGGCCGCCCCCCCCCTGGGGCCGGCCCAATCCTATTGGGAGATCGACACATCACCCATCCGCGGCGGTCGCAGGCTCCATGAGTGGTACATGGTGGCCATGGTGGGTGAACGCGCCGCGAAAGGGCTCGATTTCTCGGGTGGCCCACGACGCGGTTCGAGCACGCTTTCGATTCATTGCCAGACGCTGATGTCGAGGCGTGCTGGGCGCGGAGGGGGCGCCAGGACGCCAATATCTGACACGACCCATGAACGGTCGCCTTCGCAGCCCGGGCGGGTTCCACGAGCATCTGATGCTTGAGCAGGTCCCGCATATGCGGAAAAATCTCGACGTCACCGCCGCGGAGATCCGCGTGGACTACCGGACCAAAACCGGCGAGCTTCATCTGAAGGTCCCAGGAACAGACCGATCGCCGAAATCGTGGGGCGACCGGTAACGGCGCCTGTGATCCAATTTCGAGCTAGGGTTCGCCGGGGGATCAGAAGCGGTTTTGGCGGGAGCGGCGCGGTGCGAGAACATCTTGTTGACGCAGGAGGGCGGTCGCTCCGGTTGCGGGTGCTGACGCTGGCGCTCGCCCCCTTTGGCGCGGCCTGCATCGTCGCGACCCCGTGGACGCTCACCTCTTTAACCGATGTCGACGGCGCGTTGGAGCCGCTCGTGGCGCGTGTGGCGTTGGCGGCGCTGTTGGCCCTCGTCGGGTTGCTCTGCACGGCCGGGATCTGGGCCTACACCTCCGTCTATGTGACGCGGCTGAGACGCCATGGCGATTGGGCGAAGGTGACGACCCAGGGGCTTCTCTGGCCTCGAGAACGGCGGCTGTCGCTCGCCATGCTTCATCCGGCGCAGAGCTATGAGGGGCGCCTTTTCATCCCGGGCGAGGCGCTTCTCAACACGCCGTTCCGCACCATCGCCGTCACCGGCTGGCGGCTGCCCTTGCTGGTGGATGATCAAAGCCCGGTTATGGACAGCGCAGGCCTCGACGCGCTGCTGCGCCAAGGGGCCCGGCTCCGACAGACCGGTGAATAGGAGCCGGGCGGCGAGCCATGCGCCCCCGGGGCGCGATCCGACCAGACCCGGTCCCGAAGCGCGCTCGTGGACTAAACAGCGCCCTGCGTCACTCCCGAAGGCCGTAGCCGGTCTTGAAGATGCGCCAGACCGTGAAGAGCCCGATGCCGAGGAACACCAGGATCATGGCGAGGCTCGCCCATACGCCCACATCCGAGCTTTCATAGAAGCTCCAGCGGAAACCGCTGACCAGGTAGACGACCGGGTTAAAAAGCGACACCGCGCGCCAGAAGGGCGGCAACATGTCGATGCTGTAGAAGCTGCCGCCCAGGAAGACGAGCGGGGTAATCACCAGGAGCGGCACCAGCTGGAGTTGCTCGAAATTCTTCGCCCAGACCCCGATGATGAAGCCGAGCAAGCTGAAGGTCACCGCGGTCAGCACCAGGAAGAACAGCATCAGCAGCGGATGGGCGATGGAGAGCGGCACGAAGAAGCCCGCCGTCGCCAGGATGATCAGGCCGATCAGGATCGCTTTGGTCGCCGCCGCGCCGACATAGCCGAGCAGCGCCTCCCATGGCGAGATCGGCGCCGAGAGCAGCTCATAAATCGTGCCGGTGAAGCGCGGGAAATAGATGCCAAAGGAGGCGTTGGCGACGCTCTGCGTCAGCAGCGTCAGCATGATCAGGCCTGGCACCAGAAACGCGCCATAGCTGACCCCGTCGATCTCATCGATCCGCGAGCCGATGGCGGAGCCAAATACGATGAAATAAAGCGCCGTGGTCAGCACCGGCGAGATCACGCTTTGCATGATGGTGCGCCGCGTCCGAGCCATCTCAAAATTATAGATCGCCCATACCGCATGGGTGTTGAAGCTCGGCGGCGCGGCGGGGCGCGCTCTTGCGGGAGCGGACGCCGCGGAGGGCGGGGAGGGCGGCCGATCGTTCATGCCCCAGGCTCCTTCACGAGATCGACAAAGATCTCCTCGAGCGAGCTTTGGTCGGTCTGGACGTCACGCAAGCGCATGCCGGCGTCCAGCATGGCGCGGAGCATCCGGTCCACATCGTCGCCGTCCTCCGTGGAGCCCGCTTCATAGGCGTAAGCGATCCGCGTTCCGTCCTCTGACAAGCTCACCCCATCCTGCGCGAGGCTGTCCGGCAGCGCGGACACGGGCTCCAGCAGATGGACCGTCAGCGTCTTACGGCCGAGCCGGCGCATCAGCGTGGCTTTGTCGTCCACCACCAGGATCCGCCCCTTCTGGATCACCGCGACGCGGTCGGCGATCTCCTCCGCCTCTTCAATGTAATGGGTGGTGAGGATCACAGTGACGCCCTGCTCCCGAAGGTCGCGCACCACGGCCCACATGCCTTTGCGCAGCTCCACATCGACGCCCGCGGTCGGCTCGTCGAGAAACAGGATGCGCGGCTCATGGCTGAGCGCCTTGGCGATCATCACCCGTCGTTTCATCCCGCCCGAAAGCGTCATCAACATGTTTTTTCGCTTGTCCCAAAGCGACAGAGCGCGCAGCACACGCTCGATATGCGCGGGATCGGGCGGCAGGCCAAACAAGCCGCGGGAGAGGGTCACCGTGTCCCACACCGTCTCAAAAGCGTCGGTGGTCAGCTCTTGCGGGACCAAACCGATCTGCGCGCGGGCGGCGCGGTATTCGGCGACGACGTCATATCCGTCCACGGTCGCACGCCCGGCGCTCGGCGAGATCAAGCCGCAAATCACGCCGATCATCGTGGTCTTGCCCGCCCCATTGGGGCCCAACAGCGCCAGGATCTCGCCCCGCTCGATGTCGAGCGAGACGCCCTGCAGCGCTGTGAAGCCATCGGCGTAGGTCTTGACCAGATTGTCGATGCGGATGATCGGATCGACCACCGCGCGGGGCGCGGCGGGGTCGTGGGTAGGCAAGCGTGGATCTTGCTGGTTCATGCGCCGGTTGGCCGCCCCGCCGGGTTGAAGAGAACGAAAAGGGCCGAGCATGCGTCGCCCGGCCCATGGAGACTTTCAAGACATGCCGATATAGCGCCGCGCCGTCATCGGCCAGCGCCGCGACCCTGACCCAGGCGAGGTTCTCCGCGCCGCGCTGGCGCAGGACCGCGCCGGGCGCCTCAGCGGAGCGCCGCCGCCAACCGCGCCTCCCGCGCCTCCCGGAGGCTTGGATCGGCGATGTTCTGCAAAATGAACTCGGGCGGAGACAGCGCCTCGCCCAGCGCTTCGATCACCACCTCCTGGGCCGCCCATTGCGAGGTCTCAGCAAAGCGGAGAGGCGGCCTCCCGGGCCGCGCGACCACGCCGGCGACGCTTGAATACCCCAGGACGTCGAACCCGCCCCGCGGCGCCGTCTCGCGCCACAGTTCCGCATCGATCGGCGTCGCGCCGGAGGCGTCCACCACATTGTAGTAGCGCCCCGGCGCCTCGGAGCGGTGCAAGGCTTCTCTGCGGGCGGGATCGAGAAAGCAGACGAATTGCTCCGCGACCGCGCCCTTCTCCCGCTCCAGGCTCGCTGGGATCGACCCATAGCCGGCGATATGGGCGGCGTAATGGATCTCCACATCCGGGAGACGGCAGCGTAGGCCGATCACGGGCGCCGGCGGCGACTCCCGGAATTTCCGCGCGAGCTGAGGCGGCGAAGCGTTGGAGCCCGCCGCGGCGACCGGCGTCATGGCGTCGAGGCGCATAGACGGCGCTCCCGCTTCCGCCAACGCTTCATGGGCGGGGACGCTGCGGCCCGCGAGCCGCAGACGCCATGCGCTGATATCAAGGCTTGGAGCCGCCTCGATCCCGTAGACCCGCGCGCCCAACATCAGGAAGTCCGCGCCGGGCCGCTCAAACGGGTAGGCCAGCGCCGTCATCACACGACGCCAGTCCTCGATATCCATGGAGGCCTCATTCTTATCCAGCTTATCCAGCGGGGGTTCACTGTCGCACGCCGCGCCGGCCGTGGCGAGATCGCGGCGCGCATCGTCCCGTTCTCGCCCAATGCGGGGCGCAAACAGGCCAGGCTGTCCGACTGGAACCAAACCGGAGCCATCGCCACATAGGGATCGGTGAAGGCGGGGCGGCGCGCAATTTGGTCGAAGGCCCGCGCATCGGTTAGATTGACGCGTCAGTGCTGACAGGGCGCAGACGACAAGAGCAACTGAGGGAGCACGCATGCGGACCGTCGGAGAGGTCGACATTGTGAGCGGCGCAAAGGCGCGCAGGCGCCCCGTCTCTGGGATCGCGCTGGCCCTGTTGCTGGCGGGCGCCGCCGTATTCACAGCTCCCGCCGCGCAGGCCTCCCCAGGTGCCGCCGCCGCGGAAGCCCCGCCGGATCCCCGGTCCGGCGACGCCGCCTATGAGCGCTCCCGCAAGCTGTTCGGCGCGATCAAGGACGTGTTGGACGAGGCCGCCAAGGAGCGGTTGGAAGGCCAGATGGAGCCGAGCCCGCTCACCGAGATGATGTGGCGGCAATTGGGGCTCGACCGGCAGGCGCGCGTGCGGGATTTGCTGGGCTCCGCCTTTGAGCAGATGACGGACGCGCCCGTGGTGTCGATGCGGGAGAGCATCGCCCGGTCCCGCGGCGAGATCGCCGCCATGCGCGAGCAGATCGCCGAGCTGAAAGAGCAGCGCATCTCCGCGCCAAAGGATGGCGGCTGGGGCGCCTATCTGGGCTTAGACGACGATCACGAGAGCCTGACCGATGCGATCGAAGATCTCGAAGATCGGATCGAGGGCCAGCAGCGCTCCATCGAGGAGACCAAGCAATCTTTCGCGCAAGCCATGGAGGACGCCGGCGCGCCGTTGCCGCCCGACCAGGTGGATCTGCTGCTCGACAGCGTCACCGGCGGCGATTTGGTCGAGCTGGCGGCGGCCTATGAGGCGGTGCGCGGCGTGAGCGAGCATCTGCGCGGGCTCATGGACGACAGCGGCGAGGACCTCGAATTCGCTCGCCGCTATTACGGCATGCACACCGCGTTGATCGCCCTCCTGGTGGAGGCGCAGACCAACTTCTTGCAGCAGATCGACGGCGAATATCTGCCGAAGCTCGAAGCCATCGAAGGCGACATCGTCGCCGCGGCTCGGGACACCAACGCGCTCCTGAGAGAAGATCCGACCGCGCAGCAGCGCGAGGCGTTGCTTTCCAACAAAGCGAGCCAGCGGGTCGCCATGGACGCGCTGGAACTCTACCGCGACTATCTCAAACGTCAGCGTGAGCAGATCGCCCAGGCGCGGCGTAGGACGGTGAAGGAGCTGCGCGTGGCGGACAACACGCTGCGCACGGTGGACGCCAGCTTCCAACTGCGCCAGGTCATGGAAAGCGCCGCTGCGAGCTTCGAGGCGCTGCGGGATCTAGAGAGCCCGGGCTTTGAGCGGCTGTTCCGCAATGAGCAACTGCGCAAGGAGTTCCAAGAACTGACCGAGAAGCTCGCCCCCACCTCATGATGCGGCGCGGGGGCGGAGCAGGCGCGACAGGAGGGGCGTATGACCACCGATCTCGATCAACTCGACGCGGAGACGCGGACAGAGCTTGAGGCGGCGGCGTTCCGTCGTCTCGTGGCGCATCTGCGCGCGCGCCCGGACGTGCAGAACATCGACCTCATGAATTTGGCGGGTTTCTGCCGAAACTGCCTGTCCAATTGGGTCTCCGACGCCGCCGCTGAGCGCGGCCTGCCCGTGGAGAAAGAAGACGCGCGCCGCTTCGTCTACGGGATGGAGTACGCCGAATGGAAAGCGCGCCACCAAACTGAGGCGACCGACGCGCAGCGCGCCGCCTTCGCCGCCGCCCAAAAGGACAGCCATGGCGGCTGACGCGCGGAGCGCCGGGCGAGACTCCGCTTGACGGGACCCCAACATTTAGTGACTGTCAGCGTTCAGATCACTCTATGTTGGGGAGAGAAGACATGGAAGATGGAGCCGCATTCGACAAAGGGGCCTTCACCCAAGGCGAAAGCGCCGGCGTCACTACGCCAAACCTCGCCGCCGGCGCGCCGGGCGAGGATCAAGCCTCCAGCCTCAGCGTCTCCGCCGGCCAGCTCCGCGCCATCATTGAGCGCGTCGAGAATCTCGAGATCGAGAAGAAAGAGGTCGCCGACCAGATCAAGGAGGTGTTCGCCGAGGCCAAATCGAACGGCTTTGACGTGAAGACCCTGCGCAAGATCGTGGCGCTGCGGAAGAAGAAACCGGAGGAGCGCTCCGAGGAGGAGGCCATGCTCGACCTCTATATGAGCGCGCTCGGCATGCTGCCGAACTGATCCGTCGCGCGATCGCCCGCCGCTCGCCTTGACCTTTAATCTTGTCCGCTGGCCTTGGCCGCTCGCGTTGTCCGCTGGCCTTGGCCGCTCGCGTTGTCCGCTGGCCTTGGCCGCTAGCGATGGCCGGGGATCCAAACGCAGGTGTTCTTCGGGTCGAACACCACCTCGCCAAAACTCCGCAGCACGGACGCGCCGAGCTGCGCGGCGGGCTCGTCGAGCCCTGCGATGCCGCCGCAGCCATTGGGCTGCTTCACCGAAAGATACGGCGCCGCAAAGGCGGCCACCGGCGCACCCCCTGGCCCCGCTTCGGCGAACACGTCGAGGCCGCCCCGCTCCATGCGCCAGATCGCCCGGCTCTCGCGGCCGACACAGGTGGTCAACGTCACGTCGTCCACCTTGGTCATCTTCGCGCCGGCCGCCTTTAGGGCTTCGAACAACGGCGCGTTCACGTCGATGGAAGGCTGATACAAGCGGTCATCATAGCCGCTGTCGATCTGCGCCCAAAAACGCAGCTCGCCGCCAAAGCCCATGCGCAGGATCGGCACATTGGGCCGGCCGGGCCCCAGCAGCGACTGATCGGCGCTAAAGAAGCCCTTTTGATCGATGGCGATGAAGCCCGCCTCGCGAAGCAACCGCCCGTTACACGAGGCCGGCGTGACCCCGACCTGCAAATTCGGCCCGTCATAGGCCAGCCGCATGCTCAGCAGAGACAGAAAATCGGTGCCGAGAATGCCGAGCTTAGAGCCGGACGGTCCGCGCAAGCCCACATAGTCTGCGACGCTAAACACGCCGCCTGGAAAGCTCGGGAGGCTGAAATGGCGGACGAGCCGCGTGGCGCCGATGGGAAAAAATTCCGCATTGAGCGAGCTTTGCGTGGCGGCGGTGTCGATCAGGAAGTCGCCGATCCGCCCGTCGACGCGGAGCGCCACAAAGGGCGCATGCCCGCCCTGCTCCAGCGCGGCGTCGAGGGGAAGAAAGGGCGCCGCGGACAGCGAAGCGCCCTTCGCCGGCGCCGCTTGAGCCGCGCCGCCGCGGCGAGCCCCCCGACGCGATCGTTGCGATTGGTGTTGCTCCCGCACGAGCACGGAGGTCAGCGCCCTGAACCAACGGGCTCGGCGCTCCGGCGTCTCCGGCGCTTGGGTGGAGCCGCCGCGGGTGGTCATGCGCTTTCCCGCACCTCGAGGCCAAGCTCGCGGACCTTGCGATAGAGCGTCGACCGGCCAATGCCGAGGCGCCGCGCGACCTCAGACATGCGCCCTTGATACTTGGCGATCGCCATCTCGATCATCTCCCCTTCGACCTCCGTCAGCGGCCGGATCTCGCCCTCGGCGTCGAGTGGCGAAAAACCCTGGGTCATCGGCGGGCGCGGATGCAACCCCTCCCCGTCCAATGTGGGGCTCGCGGGGGTCGCCACCTCCGTCGTCGCGCCCGCCCGCATGATCTGCGGGAAATCATGCAAGGTCAGCATCTCCCGGTCCGACAAGACCACCGCCCGGTAGATCGTGTTCTCCAATTGCCGCACATTGCCAGGCCAATCATGCTCCGCCAGCAACTCAAGCGCGGAGGGCTCCACGCCGCGCACATCGCGGCCCTCCTCGGCTGCGAACTTCTGAATGAAGAAATCGATCAGCTCAGGGATGTCCTCCGGGCGTTCTCGAAGCGGAGGCAACATCAGGGGAAACACGTTGAGGCGATAAAACAGATCCTCCCGGAACTTCCCCGCCGCGACATGCTCTTGCAGATCTTTGTTGGTGGCCGAGATCAGCCGAATATCGACGCGCACCGGTTTCTTCGCGCCGACCGGATCCACCTCCCCCTCTTGGATCGCGCGCAGAAGCTTCACCTGGATATCGAGGGGCAACTCGCCCACCTCGTCGAGGAACAGCGTGCCACCATCGGCCTCTTGAAATTTTCCGAGCCGCTTGTCCGTCGCACCCGTGAACGCGCCTTTCTCATGGCCAAACAGGATCGACTCGACCAGCGTCTCCGGGATCGCGCCGCAATTCACCGCCACAAACGGCTTGCCGGACCGTTCCGAGCCGCCCTGGATCGCCCGCGCCATCACCTCTTTGCCGACGCCGCTCTCCCCCTCGATCAAGATCGGGATGTTCGACGTCGCCGCCCGCTGCGCCAGGAGGATCGATTGGCGCATCACCAGGCTCCGCGCGATCAGATCATCGAAGCCGAGCGCGCCCGACGCCTTCCGGCTGAGCCTCGAGACCTCCTTCGTCAACGTGTTGAGCTTCAGAGCGTTTTTGATCGAAACCTGCAGCCGCTCCGGGCTGGCTGGCTTCACGATGAAATCATTGGCCCCGGCCTGCATCGCCTGCACCACCGTGGTCACGGAGCCGTTGCCCGTGAGCACAATCACTGGCAGGCCCGGGCGCTCGGGACGCAACTCCGCCAGCACCTCCATGCCGTTCTTCTCCGGCATCATCAGGTCGAGCAGGACCACATCGACGGAGCGGCCCTTGGCGTCGCGGAGCAGCTCAAGCGCTTCGACGCCATTGGACGCGGTGAGGGTGCTGTAGCCCTGGGCGGAGACGACGGATTGCAGCAAGCGGCGCTGGGCCGGTTCGTCATCAACGATCAAAATTTGCTGCGGCATGCTCTCTCCAGCTCTCGCGCTCGCTCGCGTTCCGCCCGCCTGGTGGTCGTTCCGTCCGGGGACCCTGGCGCAAACCATGTCGGTTCAAACCAGGCCGCCCCTCCGGCGCGCGCGGCTCATTTGGCCAGGCGCGGCGCGAGGGCCGGTCTCCGGAAAGCGCGGGCTTTCTCGATTTGAGACAGACCGGATCTCCGTTTCAAAATGGTTAATGGAGCCGCTCCGAAAACAAAACCGGCGAGATGAGCGCTTGGGCCGCGCGAGAGCGGGTTGAGCGCCCCGAGGCTCCGAACACAGCATCGTTTTCGGGGGAAACTGCCTCTAGACGAACACGTAAGCCGCTCGCACATATCAGGAACCGCCAGTAAAACAGGGCGGGGGCCGCTTCGGCCATCGTCGCGCCGCAATGCCATGGCGCTAACGCCACCCGGCTTTGGGTCGATATGAGGGGAGAGCGCAGCGCTAAAAATGCGCGCCCACCGGCCCAGCGGCGGCGACATCGGCTCGCGCAGACAGCGCTGGCCGCATAATCGAAAACACAGGGACATCAGTGGAGGGAGTTATGAACACTTGGGGTAAAGCACTGGCAGTGCTTGGCGTTGGAGCCATCAGCGTCGGAGCGCTGGCGACGGGGGCCGTGGCGGAGGATCGCGAGGGCTGGCCGACAAGCTTCACGGTCGGCACCGCGTCCCAAGGCGGCACATACTTCGCCTATGGGTCCGGTTGGGCGAACTTGGTGGCTGATGAGCTCGGCATCTCAGGCGGCGGCGAAGTGAGCGGCGGCCCTGGCCAGAACATGGCGACCGTGCACGCCGGCCAAACCGCGTTTGGCATGACGACCATGGGCCCCGCGCGCGACGCGCTGGAAGGCAAGCTCGCCATCGCGCCGGGCGTGTCGCTCGACAACGCCTGCGCCATGTTCCCGATGTATCAGACGCCGTTCTCGATCACGGCGCTGAGCTCATCGGGCATCACCAGCATCTCGGAGATCCCGGCCGGCGCGAAGGTGGGCTTCGGCCCGGCGGGCTCGACGTCTGACACGTATTTCCCGCTCATGTTGGAGACGCTGGGCGTCGAATTTGAACGGCGCAATGGCGGCTGGACTGATCTCGGCGGACAGCTTCAAGACGGCCTGATCGACGTCATCGCCTTCGCCGCCGGCGTGCCGGTGCCGGCGGTGGCCCAGCTTGAGGTGCAAACCGATGTGAACATCATTGAGTTCACTGAAGAGGAAAAGGCGAAGATCCTCGAGGCGTTCCCGGTTTCTTCTTTTGAGATCAGCGCGGACACCTACACAACCTTGGAAGGGCCGGCGCGCTCAGTGTCCATGTGGAACTTCGCAATCGCCAATTGCGAACTGCCGGAGAGCTTTGTCTACGCCGCGACCAACATCGTGATGTCGGACAATGAGCGGATGGTGAACATCCACAAGGCGGCGCGCTCCACCACCGTCGAGAATTGGGACAAGAACACCTTCATGAAATGGCATCCCGGCGCGGCGCGGTGGTTCAATGAGAACGGCGCGTCGATCCCCGCCGAGCTGATCCACGGCGGCTAACGCTTCGCAAACCGCTCATGTCACGCGCCTGTGATGCGCATGGCGTCAAATCAGGCCCCGTCGGCTCCGGCTGGCGGGGCATTTGCTTTGCGTTGCTCCGCAAGACCCGCCTAAAGTCACTCCCGACATTCGAAGCGGCGAGAGTAGAGGTCCGGAGATGAGCCAAACGCAATCCGACCCGCCACCGCACAGTGAACAAGTCTTGGTTGAAGGCGTCGATGAGGAGCCAGTCGAGGCCAATCGCCGAATATTCGAAGGTCCTCTTCTGGTTTGGATTGCAAGCGCCGCGATGATTTACGCGGCCTTCCACATGGCCGCGCTGAACGGGCTCTCCATTGAACGGCTCACATTCGGCCTGGTCGATCTGCCGTTCCTGCCATCCTTTCCCCTCGAAACCTGGAATTTCCGGATCGTCCATGTGGCCGGCGCGCTGGCTCTGGGCTTTGTGCTGTTCGCCGGACGCAGCTTTGCAGCCTCCGCGTCAGAGGAGACGCCGCTGCTCCGCTGGATCGCCTACGGTTTCATGGCCCCGGCGCTGTTTTCGCTGGGCGTGGCCTTCTGGTTCGCGATCCAGATCTCCAGCGGAACCATGTGGAGCGGACTGAACCCCAACATCAAATTCCAAGAGACCTGGCTGTTCGGCGCGCCGTTGATCGCCGCCACCATCGGCGGCATGGCGCTCTCCTGGTTTCACAAGCGGACGCGGGGCGGCGTGGCTGCCCCGGATGTGGTGCTGGGCGTCTGCGCCGCGGCGGTGGCCGCGTATATGATCTTGATCTACGGGACGCCGATGCGGCAGTCGACCGGCACGCCCTTCGCCCCGATCGGCATCTCCATCGCCGCCGTGGCCGGCGTGATCTTAATCCTGGAGCTAACGCGACGCGTCGCCGGATACGCGCTCGTGGTGATCGCGTTGATCTTCCTCGGCTACGTGTTCACAGCGCCGCTGCTGCCCGGCTTTCTCAATGCGCCGGCGATCTCCTGGCAGCGCTTTTTCAGCCAGGTCTACACGGACGCCGGCGTGCTCGGGCCCACCACCGCCGTCTCGTCCACCTACATCATCCTGTTCATCATTTTCGCCGCCTTCCTGCAGGCCTCAAAGGTGGGCGAGTATTTCGTGAATTTCGCCTTCGCCGCCGCAGGCCGCGCGCGGGGCGGCCCCGCCAAGGTGGCGATCTTCGCCTCAGGTCTCATGGGCATGATCAACGGCACGTCCGCGGGCAATGTGGTGGCCACGGGATCCCTGACCATCCCGTTGATGAAAAAGGTCGGTTATCGCAAGCAAACCGCCGGCGCGGTGGAGGCGGCGGCCTCCACGGGCGGGCAGATCATGCCGCCGATCATGGGGGCCGGCGCCTTCATCATGGCGGAGATCACCGGCATTCCCTACACCGACATCGCCATCGCGGCGATCATCCCGGCGATCCTCTACTTCACGTCGATCTACTTCATGGTGGATCTGGAGGCCGCCAAGATGGGGATGCGCGGCATGTCCGCGGACGAGTTGCCGAAACTCGGGCGGATGCTGGCGCAGGTGTATCTCTTCATCCCGATCATCATGCTGATCGTGGCGCTGTTCCTGGGCTACTCGGTCATCCGAGCCGGCACCTATGCGACCGTGGCCGCCGCGATGGTCAGCTGGCTGACGCCCCACGCCATGGGGCTCCGATCGATCCAGAAGGCCTTTGAGCTCGCCGGCGTCATGTCGATCCAGATCATCGCCGTCTGCGCCTGCGCCGGCATCATCGTCGGGGTGATCTCGCTCACGGGCGTGGGCGCGCGGTTCTCCAACCTGCTGCTCGGCCTGGCGGGCCTCTCGCAGCTGCTGGCGCTCTTCTTCGCCATGTGCATCGCGATCTTGCTGGGCATGGGCATGCCCACCACGGCGGCTTATGCGGTGGCGGCGTCGGTGGTGGCGCCGGGGTTGATCGAGCTCGGCATCGACCCGCTCACCGCGCATTTCTTCGTGTTCTATTTCGCCGTGGTCTCGGCGATCACGCCACCGGTGGCGCTGGCGAGTTACGCGGCCGCCGGGATATCCGGGGCCAATCCGATGGAGACGTCGGTCACCTCGTTCAAGATCGGCATCGTCGCCTTCGTGGTGCCGTTTATGTTCTTCTACAGCTCCGCGCTGCTGATGCAGGGGGCGGGGCTGGAGATCGCCCGCGTGCTGGTGACGGCGACGTTCGGCGTCTACCTGCTCGCCTCCGCGGTGCAGGGCTGGTTCATGGGCGGGGCGGCGGTCTGGTTCCTGCGCGTGGCGCTTGGGGTCGCGGGCTTGCTGATGATCAGCGGCGGGCTGCTGACGGATCTGCTCGGCGTGGCGGCGGCGGCCGGCGTGTTGTTCGTGCAGCGCGTGGTCAAGCCCAAGCGCGGCGCGGTGATCCCAGCCACGGGCGCGGATTAGCG
>JBCCTM010000063.1:0-12891 GCA_039198535.1 Pseudomonadota bacterium | reverse complement strand
TTCATCATGTATACCGCCATGAAAGAAATCGCACACATGTTGGCCCTCACCCATTTGAGCGCCGATGTCGAGAAGCGTGGTCAAAAATCGGCCTTCGAAGTTCTCGTGTTGATTGTGATAATGAATTTAATCTTCAGCTTTGATTCAATCTTGTCTGCGATCGCAATTACTGACAACTTTCTGCTGCTCTCGCTCGCCATTGTCACCTCGGGTGTAATGATGTTGCTTCTGGCCGAGCGCGTTACAGAATTTATCAGCAAAAATCGCATGTATGAGGTGTTAGGGCTGTTCATTCTCTTGTTGGTCGGCGTGTTGTTGCTGTCAGAAGGGGGGCACAAGGCTGAGTTGACGCTGTTCGGGCACGAGATCGAGGCGCTCTCAAAGACAACGTTTTATTTCAGTGTAGTGGTCATGGTGCTGCTCGATCTCGCTCAAAGCCGCTACAAGCGAAAGCTGTTGGCCGAAAAGCGGGTCGAGTTGCAGCGAAAAATTTGACAGCTCGCCATATTGGCGCCAGCGACACATCTTAGGAGAGAAGCGCCGGAGCAGCCGGCGTGGCTGAGGGGAGCTGGCCAGTGACACAACGAGATCAGGAGCGTCGCACCTACAAAACGGTTGCGATGCCGGAAGCGCTCAAAGGCGGCAGACGCCTAGGCAGAACACGCGCGGAGCGCGCCGCCGCCGCCATGGCCGAGATCATCAACGCGGAGGCGGAGGCGGGTTGGACTTATCTCGGCTCTGACACCGTGCGCATGTCGGAGCGGGCGGGGCTGTTCGGCGGAATGCGGGAGGCGGTCTACACCGTGCTGGTGTTCGAACGGGAGACCGCTCCGGAATCGCGTCGCTTGGAGCATCGCGAGCCGGCGCGGCGCGAAGAGCCCGGGATGTCCGGCGGCGCGCGGCAACGGCGCGACCCTGGCGAAGACCGCCCATCGGCGCGGCGTCAAGCCGCCGATGCGGCCCGGGTGCGGGAGCGCGGCGCCCGCCGCGGCTACGGGTTTGACGATCATTTGGCCGCACCTGCGGATGAGCCCCGCCCGCTCCGCCGGCGCGAGGCGCGTATCGCCGCGCGGCGCAGCGAAGGCTGGGACGGGGCTTCCGAGGGCGAGGCGGCGCCAGCGCGAAACGGCCGCCGAAGTCTCGTCGAGACGATGCGCCAACATCGCGACCGCACATAAAATGCTCAGGCCTGCCGCGTGTCAGGCCTGTCACCTGGCCGGCGGAGCCTCCACCGCCAACCCGAGCGCATGCACCCGAGCGGCGAGTTCTTCTTTGAGGACGCGCATCACCGCCCGTTGCCTCTGCACGCGGCCCACGCCGCTGAAGGCGCGGGAAACGATGCGGATCTGAAAATGCGTGGCGCCGCCGGGTCGCCAGCCGCCATGACCCGCATGCTTGTGGCTCTCATCTTCGATCTCGAGGATCTCTGGCGAGAAGGCCTCCGTGAGCTTGAGGCGGATCTGCGCGACCACCGCCGCCGCGGGAGCCGCTTCCAGCGCTGGTCCGGTCAAAGGTTTGCTCGACGTGTCGCTCATCATCTCGCCCTCCCCTAAATCCTCGCCTAGATCCTCTCCGCGCGGGCCGGGTCCGCCCCTCCGCGACGCAAAAGGACGGGCCGAAGCGGCGGACGCGAAATTCGTCTCCGCAACGCACCAAACGACGCCGTCAGCACTTGAGCGGGTTCGCGCCTCGACTACACTCCCACCCCGCTGAAGGCCAGCGCGCTGCGCGACGGGCCCATGCAACGCGCCGCTTCACGCGGAGAGAGGCGAAGGAGTACGGGCAAGATGACCAAACGTTCGCCGATGGATTTCGACATCAGCGTCTCCGCCTCCAAGAAAAAAACCACGCGTCCGCGCGGCATGACCGGCGAAGTGTCATCCTCTCAGCAGAAGTGCGAATGGGAAGGCTGCGACTGTCCCGGCACCTATCGCGCGCCGAGATCTCGCGAAAAATTGGATGAATTTCGGTGGTTTTGCCTGGAGCATGTCCGCGAATACAACAGCCGTTGGAATTTCTACGAGAACATGACCGAGGATGAGATCACCGAGGCCATGCAGTCCGATCAACTCTGGGGCCGGCCGACTTGGAAGCTTGGCAAACAACCCGCCTACGCCACCGGCGGCAGCCCGCATTCCGACGGAAAAGCGTTCAAGCGGCTTGGCATGCAGGATCCGCTCGAGGCGTTGGGCGAGAAGGCGACGCTCAACCCTGGGGAGCGTAGCCAAGCCAGGGAGGCCCGCGCCAAATTATTGCCCAAAGCGGTGCGACGCGCGCTGGAGATCATGCAACTCGACGCGCTGGCCACGAAGACCGAGATCCGTCTGCGCTACAAAGAGCTCGTGAAGCGTTTTCACCCGGATCAAAACGGCGGCGATCGCTCGGAAGAGGCCCGTCTCCGCGACGTGCTCTGGGCGTGGGATCAGCTGAAAGCGAATGACAGTTTCCGAAACTGACGCAAATGCGGCGCATCCAGCTCAAACGCAGCCGTTAGAAAACAATGATCCGCTTGCCCCGCCCCTCCCGAGCACTACTGTCCGCGCCGCGGGCGAGGCGAATTGGAGGTCGCCAGCTGGCGGGCGCGCGAGCCCGCTGACCAGCGAAAGAGCGAGCGCCGTCGAACGCAGAGGCCGAGCGCCAACAAGGAGGCGAACAATCGCCTAAGCGTGACGCGAGCGGCGCGTGCGGTACCACCCTCAGATCTCGCATCAGAACACCAAGTTTTTTTCGAAGGTTTCAAGGAAAACGACATGAAGGCAGAGGCTTCCGCCGTGAAATCCGCTCCCAGAGCCGCGGCGGCGCAGAGCCGCGGGACCAGCGCGGCCGGCCCATCGCTCACGCCCGACCGAACCTTCGACCCGCGGGAGCTGTTCGGGGTTGATCTCGACGTCGAGATCCCGGGCTTCAGCGCGCCGAGCGATAAGGTTCCTGAAATCGATCCGGCCTACCGCTTCGACCCAGACACCACCCGGGCCATCCTCGCGGGCTTCGCGTTCAACCGTCGCGTCATGATCCAAGGGTATCACGGCACCGGCAAATCCACGCATATCGAGCAGGTGGCCGCGCGCCTGAACTGGCCGTGCGTGCGCGTCAACTTGGACAGCCATATCAGCCGGATCGACCTGATCGGCAAAGACGCCATCATCATTGAAGACGGCAAACAGGTGACGCGCTTTCAGGAGGGCATCCTCCCCTGGGCGCTTCGCAATCCCGTGGCCATCGTCTTCGATGAATATGACGCCGGCCGGCCGGATGTGATGTTTGTGATCCAAAGGGTGCTGGAGCGAGAGGGAAAGCTGACCCTGCTCGACCAAAACACCGTGATCACGCCGCATCCGGGCTTCCGTCTCTTCGCCACCGCCAACACGGTCGGCCTGGGCGACACGACGGGCCTCTACCACGGCACCCAGCAGATCAATCAAGGCCAGATGGACCGCTGGTCCATCGTTACAACGTTGAACTATCTGGACATTGACGCTGAGGTCGACATCGTATTGGCGAAGGCCCCGAACTATGACACGGCGTCGGGGCGGAAGCATGTGGCGCAGATGGTCCGCCTGGCCGATGCGACGCGGGCGT
The DNA here is from genome assembly GCA_039198535.1 of Pseudomonadota bacterium. Lineage (GTDB taxonomy): Bacteria > Pseudomonadota > Alphaproteobacteria > Rhodobacterales > Rhodobacteraceae > JALEGB01. Next base: position 9,312 of record JBCCTM010000063.1, on the reverse strand, counting down.
CCTTCAAAAAGGGCGATCTCTCCACGGTGATGAGCCCGCGCACGGTGATCGCCTGGGCGGAGAACGCGGAGATCTTCGGCGGCGATCTCGACTACGCGTTCCGGGTGACCTTCCTCAACAAATGCGACGAGCTTGAACGGGAGACCGTGGCTGAGCTCTATCAGCGTCACTTGGGAGGAGAGTTGCCGGAGAGCGCCGCGCGCGCCGCGCTTCGATAAGCCTCAACGCCTTGGGCCGAGCCCGGGCCTGGGAAGACCGTGATCGCGAAGCACGATGTGGGACCGCGCTTCGCCGTCGCCTTCTATGATCGAGACCGGGGCCATGACCGAAACAGCCGCATCACCCATCGGCTCCGTCGCCACAGCGCTCCCCGCCGTGTTGGAGCGCATCGACGCTGACCTCGACCAAAGCCTCGAGCGGCTTTTCGAGCTGATGGCGATCCCCTCGGTCTCGACCCAACCGGACCATGCGAAAGACTGCGCCGCGGCGGCGGAGTGGCTCCGCGCCGAGCTGGCGAGCCTTGGCTTCGACGCGGAACTGGTGAGGATGGCGGAAGTGGATGGCGGCCACCCGCTCGTGGTCGCGCGCAGTTCCGGACCAGCGCCTGGCGCCGCGCGGCCTCGGGCGCTGTTCTACGGCCATTACGACGTGCAGCCGGTCGATCCCCTCTCGCTCTGGAGCCACGATCCGTTCACGCCGTTTATCGATCGCAGCGCTGGTCCAGCGGTGATCCGCGGGCGCGGCGCGTCGGATGATAAGGGTCAATTGATGACCTTCCTTGAGGCGTGTCGGGCGTGGAAAGCGGTGGCGGGCGCGCCGCCAGTGGATCTGGCGATCCTGCTGGAGGGCGAGGAAGAGTCCGGCGGGGCCAGCATGGGCCCTTTTCTGCGCCGCCATGGCGATCGCGTCGCGGCGGATGTCGCGCTGGTCTGCGACACCACCATGTGGAGCGCGGAGCAGCCCGCCATCACCACGAGCCTGCGGGGCATGCTGGCCTGCGAAGTGACCATCCGCGCCGCTAATCGGGATCTCCATTCTGGCTTCTACGGCTCGGCCGCGCGCAACCCCATCGCGGTGCTGACGCGTATGCTGGCGGCGCTGCGGGATCCGGAGACGGGCCGGGTCACCCTGGAGGGCTTCTACGATGGCGCGCCGGAGACGCCCGACGCGATCCGCCGCCAATGGGAGCAGCTGGGCTTCGATGTGAACGCGTTTCTGGGCGATATCGGCTTGAGCCAGGCGGCCGGAGAGGCGGGCTACAGCGCGTTGGAGCAGGTTTGGGCGCGGCCGACGGCGGAGATCAACGGCATATCCGGCGGCTATCAAGATCCGGGATTTAAAACGGTTATTCCGGCGGAAGCGTCGGCGAAGGTCTCGTTCCGGCTCGTGGGCGACCAAGACCCGGAAGCCGTTCGCCAAGCCTTTGAGGCGCATATCCGAGCGCATACGCCGGAGGATTGCAGCTTTGAGCTGGTCTCGCACGGCGCTTCGCCGGCGGCGCGGGTGGATTATGACGCGCCCGATCTGAAGGCGGCCTCGGAGGCGCTGGCGGCGGAATGGGGTCGTCCCGCGGCGCTGATCGGCGCGGGGGGCTCGATCCCCGTGGTCGGCGACTTTAAATCCATTTTGGGGATGGAGACGCTTCTCATCGGCTTCGCGCTCGAGAGCGACCGCATCCACTCACCCAATGAGCAATACGCCCTGCGCAGCTTTCATCAGGGCGCGCGATCATGGGCGCGGATCTTGGCCGCGTTGGCGGAGACGCCGAAGCGCGCGGCGGCCTGACATGAGACAATGGGATGAGCCGCTTCTATCAACCCGACGCCGCCGCGCCATCCCGCGCGCGAGATGAGCACGCAACCAATGAGGGGCCGGTGAGCAAACCCGACAATCCCGCTGAGCCGTTTCGCAAAGCCTTGGCCGAGGCCACTCGGGCGCTGGCCGGCGACGAGGTCGATCTCTCGGTGAAATACAGCGCCGATCCTCCGGGGCTTTCTGAGACGGCGGAGGGGCCGACCGTGCGGCTCCCCATTGTCTCCCATCGCATGGGCGCCGATGAGGTGCGCTTGGCCCGCGGCCATGGCGACGCCTACGCCATGCGGGCTCGGCACCACGATGAGGGCATCCATACCCGCTACACACCGGAAGGCGACGTGGCCCGGCGCCTGTTCGACGCCATGGAGGACGCGCGTGTCGAAGCGCTCGGCGGCCGCGACATGCCCGGCGTCGGCGATAATCTGGACGTGCTTCTGGAGCACGAGGCCCGCGCCAAAGGCTGGCGCGCCTCCGACAGCGCCGACATCGTGGACGCGGCGCGGCTGCTGGTGCGCGGCGCGGGGTCTGGCCGCGATTTGCCCGACGACGCGGAAGCCGCGCTGAGCCGCTGGCGCAGTCAGCTCGAAGAGAAATGCGGCGATGCGCTGGAAGATCTGGATGATTGCCTGGGCGATCAACAGGCCTTCGCCAAGCTGGCTTGGCGGATCATCGACGATGTGGGCTACGGAGACCAACTTGGTCAGTCGCCCGACGAAGCGGATCAGGAAGACGAAGCCGAGGACGACGACAGCTCCGACCAGGACATGCCGGATGAGGAGGACGGCGACGACGACGCCTCCGGCGAGAGCCAAGACGGCTCCGGCGACGGCGAGGATGACGAGCAATCCGCCGAGCAACAGACCGCCGATCAGGACAGCGACCCGGCCTATGCGAAGATGGCCGTAGAAGGCGGCGAGGACGGCGCGGAGCCGGAAGAGGGCGACGAGGAGTTTGAGACGCCCGAAGCGGCGCATCGCCACGACCCCGCGCCCATGAGCGACGCGGATCCGAACTACCGGGTGTTCTCCCGCGCCTCCGATGAAATGATCTCTCCTGATGAGATCTGCGAACCCGAAGAGTTGGAGCGCCTCCGCGCGATCCTCGATCAACAGATCGCCCCCTTCGAAGGCGCGGCGTCGCGCCTCGCCAACCGTTTGCAACGTCGCCTGCTCGCCCAACAAAACCGCGCCTGGGAATTCGACCGCGAGGAAGGCATCCTCGACGCCGGTCGCCTGGCCCGCGTCGTGGCCAATCCGACCACGCCGCTGTCCTTCAAAGTGGAGCGGGACACCGACTTCCGCGACACCGTGGTGACCTTGCTGCTCGACAATTCGGGGTCCATGCGCGGCCGTCCGATCTCGATCGCCGCGATCTCCGCTGACATTTTGGCCCGCACGCTGGAGCGGTGCCATGTGAAGGTGGAGATCCTGGGCTTCACCACCCGGCAATGGAAAGGCGGCGACGCCCGCAAGGCGTGGGTCGACGCGGAGCGGCCCGCTAATCCAGGCCGCCTTAATGATCTGCGTCACATCATTTACAAAGGCGCCGACGCCCCTTGGCGCCGGGCCCGGCGCAATCTGGGCCTGATGATGCGGGAAGGCTTGCTGAAGGAGAACATCGACGGCGAGGCGCTGGAATGGGCCCATCGCCGCTTGATCGGCCGGCCCGAGCAGCGCCGGATCTTGATGGTGATCTCCGACGGCGCGCCGGTGGACGACAGCACGCTTTCCGCCAATCCCACCAGCTATCTCGAGCGGCATTTGCGAGATGTGATCAGCATGATTGAGAAGAAAGGCGCCGTGGAGTTGACAGCCATCGGTATCGGGCACGACGTCACGCGTTACTATGATCGCGCAGTAAAAATCACGGATGCGGAGCAATTGGCTGGCGCAATGACTGAACAATTGGCGGCGCTTTTTGACATGCAAGATGCGCGAAAAGCGCGAAAACGGGGTCGCGCGGCGTAAACGGACGCGCTCAAGCCCGTCGACGCTCGTCGGTAGAATTGCGCGCCGCAGCGGCGAATTCACTGATAACGCCGGTTTTATCTATTTCGCTTAGATTTGAAGTCCCCGGGGCTTCAAGCGCAGATCATTTTAGCGATGACGAGAAATATCCAGGCGATCCTTCAGCCTTACTTCGATGACGTTGTTTTGCGAGACGTCATCAGTCTGAATGAGAACCACGCCCTCGCCTCCACGGTCAGCGCGATGTTCGTCCTGCTTTTGACTGCGGGAGCGCTCGGTCGGGCGGATACGGCGACGCTGCTGTTATGGGCGGCCATCTCGCTCGCGACCATCCTGTATGTCTATCGTCGCGCGCTGGAGGCGCGGCCTCGGATGGAAGCGGCGGATCCGAAATATGTCCTCTCGCCCCGAAGGCTCCGCAGCCTTTATGTGAGCACGCTAATCAGCGCGCTGCCCTGGGCTACGGCGCCGCTGTTGCTGTTGGCGGGCGGCGACCCGGTCGTGGACACCTTGGTGTTGGTGGCGTGCGCCGGAATGTGCGCGGGCGGGTCCTTCCTGCAATATCGGGTGCCACGCGTCGCCTTGCTGTTTTTCTGTGTGATCCTCGCCGGCGTCACCGCTGTTTGTCTCATCGCACGCGCCGGCGAATATTGGATCATTGCGCTGATGTCGGTCGCCAATGCGGTCACGCTCACGGTGGTCACCGTCGCGCTGCAGCGGGTGGCGGTCGAACGGGAGACCAATCTTGAAGAGGCCGCCACCGCGAATGCGGAGCTGCAGCGCGCCAACACCACCCTCACCACGCTCCGCGAGGCGGCTGAACGGGACGCGGTGCGGGACGATCTGACCCAGCTCTGCAATCGCCGCGGGCTCGCGCGCGAGTTGACGCGGCTCAGCGAGGCGAGTGAGCCTGACCAGACCGACCTCGCCGTGTTCCATATCGATCTGGACCGCTTTAAAGAGATCAACGACACACGGGGTCACGCCGTTGGCGACGAGGTGCTGCGCCGCGCGGCGGAGATCCTGTCGAGCGAAGCGCAAGGCGACTTCATCGCGCGGGTGGGCGGCGACGAGTTCCTCCTAATCGCCGCGAATGTGGCCGGCAAAGCGGACGCGGAAGAGCGCGCGCAGCGCCTGATCGAGCGGCTGCGGCGGCCAATCATGGTCAAGGGCGAGAGCTGTTTGATCGGGGCCAGCATCGGCGTGGAGATGATCGCCCGGAGCGCGCGCATGAGCCTTGGCGATTTCCAAGCGGCTGTCGTCAACGCCGATATAGCGTTGTATTCGGCGAAGGAGGCGGGCCGAGACTGCGCGCGGTTCTACACCGCCGATCTCAGAAGCGCCGCGCGGGAGCATAAGCAACTCAGCGACGAGCTGCACCGCGCCCTTGAAGAGGGGCAATTCGAGCCCGCCTATCAGCCGCAATTCAGCGCCGCTGACGGGACCCTGACCGGGGTCGAGGCCCTGGCGCGATGGCGGCATCCGACCCGCGGCGTGCTGTCCCCCGCGGTCTTCCTCCCGGTCGCAGAACGCATCGGCGCGACCCATCTGATCGACGCCGCGATCCTGGAGCGGGCGCTGGCGGATCTAAAACACTGGGACAGCATTGGCCTACATGTCCCCCGCTTGGCCGTGAACATCTCCGCTGGCCGCCTGCGCGATCCCCGTTTGATCGAAGGCTTGGAGGAGCTGGAGCTGCCCGTCGGGCGATTGTCCTTCGAGATCCTGGAAAGCGTCTTCACCGACACCCTCGACGACACCACCGAGCCTGTGCTGCGCTGGCTCGACGCGCATGGCGTGGATCTGGAGCTCGATGATTTCGGCCTCGGCCACACCTCGCTGTTGGCGCTGCTGAACCTCTCGCCGAAACGGCTGAAGATCGCGCGCGAATTGGCGGGACGCGCGGCGACTTCAGAACGGCATCGCCACATGACCGAAGCCATCACAGGCGTCGCCCACAGCCTTGGCGTCAGCGTGGTGGCGGAAGGTGTGGAGACGGCGGAGGATGTGGAAGTCCTCCGCCAGGCCAAATGCGACGTTCTCCAGGGCTTCTTCTTCGCCAGACCCATGGCCCATGGCGAGTTCATCGCCGCCTATGCGCCGCAAGCCCGCGCCAGCGCGTGACGCCCCCGCCAAGGGGGTCGGGTCACCGCGGTTGCATGCGAATACCGGCGTCCACCCGGATCGTCTCGCCGTTCATGTAGTTGTTCTCGACGATGAATTGCGCCGTGCGCGCGATCTCATTCGCTTGCCCGAGCCGCTGCGGGAAGACGGGGCTTTTGCTGAGCGAGTCGTAGGCTTCCTTGGGCAGGCTCTCGAACAGCGGCGTATGGATCAAACCCGGCGCGATGGTGCAGCAGCGCACGCCGATGGAGGCGAGGTCCCGGGCGATCGGCAGCGTCATGCCGACGATACCGCCCTTCGACGCGCTGTAGGCGGCTTGGCCGACCTGTCCTTCATAGGCGGCCACTGAGGCGGTGTTGACGATCACCCCGCGCTGGCCGTCTGCGTCCGGCGTGTTGGCGGCCATGCGATGGGCGGCCAGGCGCAGCACGTTGAAGCTGCCGATCAAATTGACGTCGATGACTTTCTTGAACTTGGCCAGAGGCAGCGGGCCGTCCTTGCCCACGGTCTTGGCCGCGTCGCCGATGCCGGCGTAATTCAAGCAAACGTCAACGCCGCCAAACGCGCTTTGCGCCGCGTCGAGCGCCGCGCTCACCTGCTCCTCATCGGTGACGTTCACGGAGCGGTATTGGATGTCGCCGCCGAGCTCAGAGACAAGCGCATCCCCTCGCGCGTCATTCAGGTCAAAGACCGTGATCTTAGCCCCAAGCTCGTGAAACAGCCGCGCGGTGCCTTCGCCGAGGCCCGAGGCGCCGCCCGTGATCACCACCGATTTCCCTTTGATCTCCATCGTCTCGCTCCCTGTGTCGCGCCGCTCGGGCGCGGTTGCTTGCTTTTGGCGCGCGCGGCCCTGCGCATCGCCGGATGCGGCGCGCCTAGCACCCTTACGCCGGCCCCGCCAGTCGGGCGGAGGACGGCCCCTCCCGCTTGGATTGGGTTCAGAGCCCGTCGAGCCAGCCGGCGACGGCTTGGCCGATCTCATCGGGGCTGTCTTCTTGGATGAAATGCGAGCCCTTCACTGTGACCTCGGAGAGGTTGGGCCAGCTCCGCACCAGCGCGCGCTGCGGATCGAGCATGATCGCGCCGGGCTCGGCGTTCACAAACAGCTTGGGCAGCGGGGTTTTGGCGAGCCAGGCTCCATAGGCCTCCACCACCGCGACCACATCCGCCGGCTCGCCGGCGATGGGGATCTGCCGGGGCCAGGTGAGCGTGGGCCGGCGCCCCTCGCCCGCCTCCGCGAACGGTTTGCGGTAGGCCGCGCGCTCGGCGTCGTTCAGATCCCGCAGGATCGCGCCGGGGAGCACCTGCTCCACGAACACGTTCTGCTCCAGCACCATGGCCTCGCCCGCGGGAGAGCGGAACGCCTGAAAAATCTCACGCACATTTCCCGGCCAATCCTCCCAGGTGGGGATCGGCGCGACGATCCCCTCCATGAAAGCGATCCCCTTCACCCTCGCCTCATGGAGATGCGCCCAATTGAAACCCAGCGCCGAGCCCCAATCATGGATCACCAGGGTGACGTCGCGCTCAACGCCCACCGCATCGATCCAGGCGTAAAGATATTTTGCGTGCTCGGCGAAAGTGTAGCGGGTCGGCCCGCTGTCGGGGAGCTTCTCGCTGTCGCCCATGCCGATCAGATCCGGCGCCAACAGACGCCCCTTGCCGCGCAGATGCGGCATCACGTTTCGCCAGAGGTAGGACGAGGTCGGGTTGCCATGGAGGAACAGGATCGGGTCGCCCGTCCCCTCATCCACATAGGCCATGCGCCGGCCCAACACCTCGATGGTTTTCTTCTCGAACGGAAAATCGGCGGTCATCTCTTCCTCCCTCGTCCCCAGACTCTGCGTTGGATCTTTGCGTCCATCTCATCCGCGGGCGGCGGGGAGCGCAAGCCCAGGCGCGTTCACGACTTGCCAGCCGCCTCGCTTTAGAGCCCGCGCGCCGCCTGCAACTCGCCGCGCATGCGCGCGTCGGCCTCCGCTTTCGGCGCGCTCAGCCGCGCCAGCAGGCTGTAGGCCACGGGCGTGAGGTAGAGCGTGAATAGGGTCGAGAAGCCAAGCCCGCCGATCACCACCCAGCCGAGCGCCATGCGCGCCTCGGCCCCCGGCCCGCTGGAGAGGATCAGCGGCAGCGCGCCCAACACGGTGGAGACCGCGGTCATGGACACTGCGCGGAGGCGCGTCTCCGCGGCGATCAACGCCGCGTCATGGGCGGACGCGCCCTCATCGCGCCTTTGGTTGGCGAATTCGACGATCAGGATGCCGTTCTTCGCCATCACGCCCACCAGCAGGACCAGGCCGATCTGACTGTAATAGTTGATGCTTTGCCCGGTCGCGAGCAGGGCGTAGAGCGCAGCCGCGACGCCAAAGGGGACCGTGGCCATGATCACCAGCGCGGAGATCACGCTTTCAAATTGCGCGGCCAGAACGATCAACACGATCAACAGCGCGAAGCCGAACACCAGGAACAGGCCCGCCTCGCTCTCCTCAAGCGTCGCCGCCTCGCCCAAGAGCGTGAGAGCCAGAGGGGGTTCAAGCGCCTCCGCCGCCTCCTCCCGCAGCGCCTCCGTGGCCGCGCCAAGCGAGAAGCCCTCCTCGAGCCCGGCCAGCACTGTGGCCGCCCGTCGCCGTCCCTCTCGAGGGAGGCTGGCGGAGACGGCCTCCTCCGTCATGGTCACAAAACTGGAGAGCGGCGCGTAGCCGCCCGAGGCGGTGCGGACGAACAGCGTCTCCAGATCGCCCGGATCATTCACCGGCCGCCCGCCGCCGGCGATCACCACATCAACGATCTCATCCTGCACGAACACCCGCGCGGAGACGCGGTCATCGACCATGGTCGAGACGAGGGTGGCGATACTGTCGATGGACGCGCCGAGGGCGGTGGAGGCCTCGCGATCCACCTCCACGGAGAGCTGCGGCTGCGCGGTCTCAAAATTGAGCCGCGAGGTGGTGAAGCCCTCCCGGGCCGCCAAGCGCGCGGCCAGCTCCTCCGCCGCTTCGGCGATGGCGACGTAGTCTTGTCCTGTGACCGCGAAAGAGAGCCCCTGCCCGCCCCCGCGGATGCCGAGGCTGTTAGGCGAGCGGAGCCGCACGGTGAGGCCGGGGATGCGGCTGACCTTGGGCCGCAGCGCCGCCTGGATCTCCTGCTGGCTGCGCCCCCGCGCCTCCCAAGGGGTGAGCGAGGCGATGATGAAGGCGCGGTTGCTGGCGCCGCGGCCGATCAGGCTCAGCACATTGGAGACCTCGCCCCCGTCCCGCAGCTCCTCCAGCGCCGCCTCGATGGGGGCGATCTTGCGGCTCAGATAGTCGAGGCTCACGCCCTGCTGCGCCTGGGCGGTGATGATGATCACGCCGCGATCCTCGGGCGGCGTCAGCTCGCTCGGCAGCGCCTCTGACAGCGCCAACGC
>JBCCTM010000062.1:0-13056 GCA_039198535.1 Pseudomonadota bacterium | reverse complement strand
CCTCGCCTTCGCGGCGCTCCCGGCCGAAACCGATGGCGTTGGCGGCCTGGGCCGCCGCGCCGGCGTTGGAGGTCATAATCAAGATGACGTTCCGGAAATCGACCGTGCGGCCATTGTGGTCCGTCAGCTTGCCGTGATCCATCACCTGCAGCAGCAGGTTGTAGACGTCCGGATGGGCCTTCTCGATCTCATCGAGCAGCAGCACGCAATGCGGATGCTGGTCCACGCCATCAGTGAGCAGCCCGCCCTGGTCGAAGCCCACATAGCCCGGAGGCGCGCCGATTAGCCGGCTGACCGAGTGCTTCTCCATATACTCCGACATGTCGAAGCGGAGCATCTCGACGCCCATGATCTCCGCGAGCTGCTTGGCGACCTCGGTCTTACCGACGCCGGTCGGCCCCGCGAACAGATAGGAGCCGATCGGCTTCTCCGGCTCTCGCAGGCCCGCTCGCGCGAGTTTTATCGCCGAGGCCAGCGCTTCGATGGCGTCGTTCTGGCCGAACACCACGCGCTTGAGCTTCACATCGAGATCGCGGAGCGCCTCGGCGTCATCCTTGCTGACCGTCTTCGGCGGGATGCGAGCGATCTTGGCCACGACAGCCTCGATCTCCTCGGCGCCGAGGGTCTTCTTGCGCTGATCTTCTGGGACCAGACGCTGCGCCGCGCCCGCCTCGTCGATCACATCGATGGCCTTGTCGGGAAGCTTGCGGTCATTGATATACCGCGCCGCCAGCTGCACCGCGCTCTCCACCGCATCATCGGTGTAGGTCACATTGTGGTGCTCTTCGAACACCTTCTGCACGCCTTTGATGATCTCGATCGCGTCCGGGATCGTCGGCTCCACCACATCGATCTTTTGGAAGCGACGCAGCAGCGCCCGGTCTTTCTCAAAATGCTGGCGATACTCTTTATAGGTCGTCGAGCCCATGCAGCGCAGCCCGCCGGACTGCAGCGCCGGCTTCAGCAGGTTGCTGGCGTCCATCGCGCCGCCCGACGTGGCGCCAGCGCCGATCACCGTGTGGATCTCGTCGATGAAGAGCACGGCGTCCTCATGCTCTTCCAGCTCCTTCATCACAGCCTTGAGCCGCTCCTCAAAGTCGCCGCGATAGCGCGTGCCAGCCAGCAGCGCGCCCATATCGAGGGAGTAAATGGTCGAGTTGGAGAGCACCTCCGGCACGTCGCCATCGACGATCCGCTTGGCGAGACCCTCGGCGATGGCGGTTTTGCCCACACCCGGGTCGCCAACCAGCAGCGGGTTGTTCTTCCGCCGACGGCAAAGCACCTGCACGCAGCGCTCCACTTCCATCTGGCGGCCGATCAACGGATCGATCCGACCGAGGCGCGACTTCTCATTGAGGTCGACGCAGAAGCGGGTCAGCGCGGTCTCTTCGCCGCGCTCCTCCCCTTCAACCTCTTCAGCGGCCCCTTGCTCCTCTTCGGCGCCGCGCACTTGGCGGGACTCGCTCATGGAGCCGTTCTTCGCCACGCCATGGCTGATGAAGTTCACCGCGTCATAGCGCGTCATATCCTGCTCTTGCAGGAAGAAGGCGGCGTTGCTCTCCCGCTCGGCGAAGATCGCCACGAGCACATTGGCGCCGGTCACTTCGGTCCGGCCGGAACTCTGCACGTGGATCGCCGCGCGTTGGATCACCCGCTGGAAGCCCTTGGTGGGCGACGCCTCCGAGCCCTCGACATCGGAAACCAACGCCGTCAGCTCGTCGTCGAGATATTTCGTGACGTCGGTGCGGAGCTTGGCGAGGTCGACGCCGCACGCCTTCATCACCTTGGACGCCTCCGGCTCGTCGATGAGCGCCAAGAGGAGATGCTCCAGCGTCGCCAGCTCGTGCCGCCGAATGTTGGCGAGCGCCACGGCGCGGTGGATCGCTTCCTCAAGGGTCCGGGTGAAAGACGGCATGGGCGCATTCCTTTCAGATCTCAACTCGCGGCGTCACTCAGCCTCACAGTTCGGTGGCCCCCGCATGAACTGCGCCGTCCACCGTCGTGATAACCGTCATCTATGAGTGCAGCACGGAACGGAAAGGCTGTCGACCAGGGAAATACCGTCGTTGGTAAATCAATGTTTAAGATTTTGCCAAAATCGTTGACCTCGCGACACGGAAGCAAGGTATCGGAGGTCACGCCTCCGGCCATCGCGCTCGGCCCGACGACGCCTCGGCAGTCATGAAGTGAGGTGATCTACTCTTTTTCCATGGCGCATTGCAGCGGATGTTGATGCTGCCGCGCGTAATCCATGACTTGAGTAACTTTGGTCTCGGCGATCTCGTAGGTGAACACGCCGACAACGGCGACGCCCTCATTATGTACGGTCATCATAATTTGCACGGCGCGATCGTGGCCCATGCCAAAGAAGCGCTCGAGGACATGGACGACGAATTCCATCGGCGTGTAGTCGTCGTTTAGCAGCAACACCTTGTACATTGAGGGACGCTTGGTCTTCGGGCGCGCTCGCACCGCGAGACCTGTGTCCGGCCCGCCGGGATCTTCCGGTTCGTCGGCCATAGATGTGTGAATTGGGGCGTTTGCCGGCGCTCCGAGCCGTTCGGCGGACGCAAACACCGTCTCCGACAGGGACACCGCGCGGCGGACAGGCTCATCCATGAAAGACTGCTCCTCGCCCATGCTCGCCCCTCCGCACCGTACAGCGCCGCTGGTTTCCGACCTTTGACGCTGCAAATAGGGCGGGCCGGGCGGCGCGCCAAGTTAGTGACGGATCGCGCGCGCGAAAAGGGGGCTCCTTCGCAGGAGCCCCCTTTCCTTCCTCAGGCGGAGCGCGCTCCGCGGACGGGGCTCGGGGCGTTAGCCCTTCACGCCCGTCTTGACAATGTCGCCAACCGCGGCGAGGCGCGCGTTGACCGGCTCGGCGCACTCTTTGGCCGCGGCCATGGTCATCTCATTCAGCTTCTGCGCCTGCTTGGCGAAGTTCTCCATGGAGTTCTTCGTCAGGGCCGACTGCTTCTCCACAAACTCTGACACGTCCTTCGCCTGGCTCAGATCCTTCATGGCGGCCAGAGAGGCGTCCATGGAGACTTTCGCGTAGGAGAGCATCTCCGTGGTGATCTCTTTCATGCTCTCGGTCGCCTTGGTCGCGGAGGCGATCATGGCGTCCACATTGCCCTTGGCGAACTCGGCGACGTCTTCCATGCGCGCGGAGATCTGCGCGGTGTGCTCCGTGAACGCCTTCTGGGCGTCAGCGGCGTAGGCGTCGAAATTCGTGGTTTCCTTAGCCATGGTCGTAGTCTCCTTAGTCTTCTTCCGCCGAGGAGCCGGCTTCTTCTTCGCAGGGTCCGTCATTCGGCGACCTCTTTCTGTGCTGTGCGACGCAACGCAGTCAGACTTGGGCGGTCTGACATAGAGGCGAGGCTCACTCCCTCCGTTCCATGAGACGGAATATTGCACTGCACAATTCATATTGCAATGCACAATCGCAAAAAACTTGAGCAATCGCCGCGCAAACTGACGCGAGGTTACGATTACCGAGGACGATCAACGGGTTCCTAACCCAAAGAGTTAAACGAATGTGCAATCTTCCTCGGCACAGTGCCCTCGACACCCGAAGCGCCGCGCTGGCGCGGGCGGCGTTGAGAGAGGGCCACCGATGCCGCAGCGGTTAACGCGACGCATTGTTTTGAGACCGAACCCGGCTGGGCGCCGGGCCGGGCTCCCCGTGGGCCTTCCCTTAGGAGCAGCGGCGCGGCTCGCGCTGGCGGTGGTCGCGGCGCTCTCGATTTTACTGTTCAGCGAGACGGACGCCTTCGCCAAGCCACGGGGCGCCTTCGTCGTGTTCGACGCTGAAACAGGCCGCGTCTTGCGTTCTGTCCGCGCCGAAGACCGCCGGCATCCCGCATCGCTGACCAAAATGATGACGCTCTATTTGGTGTATGAGGCGCTGGAAGACCGCAAGCTGACGCTGAATCAACGCCTCAAAACCTCGCGTCACGCCGCCAGCATGCCGGCGATGGAGCTTGGGCTCCGGCGCGGCCAGCATGTGACCGTCCGCGACGCGATCCGCGCCTCCGCCGTCCACTCGGCCAATGACGCGGCCGTGGTGCTCGCGGAGGCTGTCGGAGGAACGGAAAGCAATTTCGCGCGGATGATGACCGCGAAGGCCCGCGAACTCGGCATGTACGAGACGACCTTCAAAAACGCGACCGGCTTCACCGCCAAGGGGCATCTGAGCACCGCGCGCGACATGGCGATCCTGGCGCGGCGGCTTTGGCTCGACTTCCCGCAATATTATTCGGTGTACAAACGCACGTCGGTGAAAGTGGGGAGGCGCACTTATCGCGCCACCAACGGCCTGCTCGGCGAGCCGGGTGTCGACGGCATCAAAACGGGCTTCACCCGGGCGGCGGGCTATAATTTGGCGGCGTCCGCCGCCCGGAAAGGCCGCCGGGTGACTGTGGTGCTCATGGGGGGCCGCACCCGAGACGGGCGCAATCGCGCCGTCCTCAGTCTCATCAATGACGGGTTCAAGAAGCTCAAGCGCCGGCCGAAGCGTGACGCCGCCGGTCCGCTAATCTCCTCTTACCGCGCGGCCCCGGCCCCGCGCCTGAGCCCGCGCCGCCGCGTCGCCGACGCGCCGACCTCCCCAGTTTTGGCGCAACTGGCGGCGCGCAAACGCAGCCATGAGGCCCGGGCCGGGTCGACCTGGGCGGTGCAACTCGGCGCTTTCTTCCGGCGCAGTGAGGCGCGAGACATGATGCGCACCCTCGTCGCGAAGAACGCGCCCGGTTTAGAGAGCGGATACCGCGCCATTGAAACGGGCCGGGTGGAGAACAGCCGGGGCGCGGTGGTGACGGTCCACCGTGTGCGCTTCACCGGGCTCGATGAGACCTCAGCCCGCCTCGCCTGCCGCCACCTCCGCCGCAACCGCCAACCTTGCGCCTTGGTGCCGCCAGAGGGTTGGGGAAGTTGAGCTGCGATGACTGCGCGGGATCGGGCGGGCGCGGCGCTCAACCGCGGCGGCCCTCCCGCTGATCGTCCAGCACCTGATCGCCAATGGCGTCGATATTCAGGCCGCGTTTTTTAGCTCGGACGGCCACACTCAGCGCCTCAACATGGAAGCCGTCGATGCCGCCACGCCTGAAATACAGCTCCTCCAGCGCCGCCGCTTCTCCCAGTCGCCGCTTGAGCTGTACGAAAATCCGTTCGAGTCGATAGAGATTGCGTGCGGAAAAGGGCTGCGCGTCTGTTTCAGCGTTCTTGGGGCACGCTCCTCCGCGCTCAGCGGTGTAACCCGCGGCCACTTTGAGGAACGGCAACACGACCTTTATCCTATCCTGTAGACCGTTGTAATTTTCGAAATAGTCGAGCGCCAAGCGGCGCTCTCTGTAGGTAAGAAGCGCGAAATCGAACGCGATCTGCGAACTCAGCACATCATCATTTGACCAGGTCTCGACAAAGCCATCCAACAGGTTACAGGCGTCTGCGAGCATCGCCCGTAAGATCTTCGCCGACTCCGTGTGTCCACTTTGGTTTAGCTCCACGAAGACGTCAGGGATAAGTAACGCCTGGATATCAGGTTCGTTATCATCGAGATCGTCTGCGCCGCCGCGGTAGTCATCGGGAACATCCTCCAAGCGGGTGATGGCTTTCTTCGCACCCTTCGGCGTTCGCCCAAGGGCGATGCTGAAAGCCGGCCGTTTGGTCAGCTGTTTATAAATTCCGTCAAAGCAAAGCTCTTCTTGTCCATGGCCCCTGGGGAAAAATACTCGATTTTGGACAAACTCCAGAACTGCCAAGTCTTGGTTCATGCGGTTCATCAAGTTGTAGAGAATCCAGCTGCGCGTATTTCGCCTTCTTGCATTTGACATCCAGAAGTTCGTGAAGAATATATACAACAGTGTCAGTACGGAAGTTGCAAAGGCGAGTAAGAAAGTTGCCGTTTCGCCTATTTGGAAAAGCTCCTCTTTTTCGTCGACATTCAAATCAGTGAACTCTCTCGCCTTGTACTTTTCAAAACCATCAAAGGTTTTGTCAGCGACCGCTGCGATCGTTTCCACTTGATCCCATAGAATGTATACGCCAAATAGGCCAAGAATAATGATCACAAGGTAAATTAAATTCACCACAAACCAGAAATATAGTCTCCCGAGATTTAGAAAACCCGGCAGAACTGACAGCACAACGAACACCGCAGCCGTCGCGATGGCCAGCACTGCAGTCAATATTTCTGGCAAACCGAAACAAGAACAATCGGTCGACCAGAGTTTTGTGGTGCCCGCGGCTAAGGCCCTAAACCACTTTAGCCAACCGTCGCCGGCCTCGGGCCAACCGCGCAACACAGCGCAGGCCGCGAGTGTTACAAGCAACACCGCAAGCGCGCATAAGAGAGCCCAGGTGACATTGCTTGTGCGCCGGTACGCTTTGATCCTCGGGTCGTCCGCATCGGCAGGCTGCGGGTCAAGCCATTCCCGCGGATCGCTTTGGCCAGCCGGCGTTTCCTCGCCCATCTCCCCCTCCCCGGTTTGATTCGCTGTCCGGGGAGCTTTCCCTTCGTCGGATCGACAACAAAGGGATTATGGGATCGAGAAAGCCACGGCGTCGGGCGATGTTGCCCCGCCGCAGCGACGAGCTCGAGAACCCGCGATCAGCTCGGGCGGGCGCTGCCGCGGCCGATGGAGTGATAGGTGAGGCCCGCCTCCGCCGCCTCTTCCGGGCGATAGACGTTGCGGAGATCCACCATCACCGGGGACCGCATGCTGGCCCAGACCCGCTGCAGATCCAACGCCCGGAACGCGTTCCATTCGGTCACCAACACCAGCGCGTCGGCGTCCTTGGCCGCCTCATAGGGGTCCGCGACCCAATCCGCGCCGGGCAGCATCGCCTCCCCTTCGCGGCGGCCCTCCGGATCACAGAGCACCACCTCGGCGCCCTCTTCCTGCAGGCTCGGCACGATCACCAAGCTCGGCGCGTCGCGCATGTCGTCGGTGTTGGGTTTGAAGGTGACGCCCAACACGCCGATCTTCTTGCCCTCCACCGAGCCGCCGCAGGCTTCAATCACTTTCTCCGCCATGCGCTTTTTGCGGCGCTCATTCACCGCCGCCACCGTCTCCACGATCTTGGTGGGCGCGCCCACATCCGCCGCGGTTTTCACCAGCGCGTTGGTGTCTTTGGGAAAGCATGACCCGCCATAACCGGGGCCCGCGTTCAAGAACTTGCCGCCGATGCGGCCGTCCAGGCCGATGCCTTTGGCCACATCCTGCACATTCGCGCCGACCTTCTCGCAGATGTCGGCCATCTCGTTGATGAAGGTGATCTTCGTCGCCAAGAACGCGTTGGCGGCGTATTTGATCATCTCCGCCGTCTCCAGCGCCGTCACCACCATCGGCGTCTCGCGCAGGAACAACGGGCGATAGAGCTCCCGCATCACGGCGCGGGCCCGATCGGTCTCCGCGCCCACCACCACGCGGTCAGGGCGCATGAAGTCCTCAATGGCCGCCCCTTCGCGGAGGAACTCCGGGTTGGAGGCGACTTCAAACGAGAGATCGGGACGGATCTCGGCGATGATGCGCTGCACTTCGCGGTTGGTGCCCACGGGCACCGTGGATTTGGTCACCACCACCGCGCCCTCTTGCAGCACTTCGGCGATTTGCCGGGCGGCGGCGTAGACATAAGAGAGATCGGCATGCCCGTCGCCGCGGCGCATGGGCGTGCCCACCGCGATGAACACCGCCTTGGCGTCCGCCACCGCCGCCTGGAGATCGGTGGTGAAGTGGAGGCGCCCGGCGGAGGTGTTCGCCCGCATCAGATCCACGAGGCCCGGCTCGTAGATCGGCGTCTCGCCGGCCTTAAGCGTGGCGATTTTCTCTTCATTGAGGTCGACGCAGGTCACGTCATGGCCGAAATCCGAGAAACACACCCCGGAGACGAGGCCCACATAGCCGGTTCCGATCATGGTGACGCGCATGGGGCGGCCCTCCTGTTGGCGCTACAGCTCGTGCCGGTATGGGATGCGCCGTCGCCCGCGGACGAGGCCGACTTCCCTGGCGCGACTGGACCAAGCACAAATCGCGCCGCGCGCGACTAGCCGCTCGCGCTGGCCGGGTTGGCAGGCTGGTACCCCGGCAATTCCAGTTGCTCGACCAACTCTGCGATCTCGCGCCGCGCCGCGGTGTAGGATTCCCGGCCCGCCTCGTCGGGCGGATTGTCCACATCAAGCACCGTCAGCCCCGCCAGGAACAGATCGCGGTAGATCATCCGCTCGGCGAAGCCCGCCGCCACGCGGAAACCGATCCGCGTCGCAAGCTTCTTCAACGGACCGCTGACGCTGAACTTCGCCCGCTCCATGGCCGGGTTGTAGCGGTTCCGCATGACAATCCAGTCGAGCGGAGGCAGCTGGCTCTCCGACCTCAAGCGCCGGCATTCCCACACCATGTCGGCGTAGAGCGAGGGGCCGATCACCTCCTCGCGTTCCGGGTCGTATTGGGCGAGCAGGTCGAAATCGATGAAGCTGTCATTCATCGGCGTGATGATCTTGTCCGCCGCCGCATGCCCGAGACGGGACAGATAACTGTCGGTTCCTGGGCAATCTATGATGATGAAATCACAGCTATTGTACATCTCCGAGACAGCGTTGGTGAAGCGCTCCAACTCCTCCTGCTCAGCGATGTCACGGTCGATATTGTCGCTCAGAGAAACCTCGCGCATGAGAGGCATCGGCACTTGCCGATCACTATACCCCTCCTTCTCCTTCTTGCGCTTCCGGTTCTCCAGATAGCGAAAGAAGCTCTTTTGACGCGTGTCCAGATCAATGGCGCCGACGCTAAATCCGGCCCGCGCCAACGCCACGAAGATGTGCATCGACGTGGTGGACTTTCCCGAGCCGCCTTTTTCATTGCCGATGACGATCACATGCGCCGGTTGGGACATGAGCATCCTTCACTCTCGCCGACGCCGGCCTGGCGACTGCACCCACCGCGTGCGTCGGGCCTGACCGTCGATGGGCCTGCCACAAGGTCGACGGCCTCTACGGACCGTTCGCGCGCTTCTAACCAGACCGCTCCCTCCGCGCGCCGCGGCGGCCGTGGATCGATTCGCCCGGTGGAAGGTGCGACACAGTCGCGCCATGCTCAACCTTCGATCCGGCTGGCGCGCGGAGATCGCTCAAGCAAAGCGCGGCATGGGACCGCTAGAACCCGAAGCCTTCGAATTTTTTCTTGAATTTCGATACGCGGCCGCCGGTGTCCATCAGCTTCTGAGACCCGCCGGTCCAAGCCGGATGCACAGACGGATCGACGTCTAGATTGAGCGTGTCGCCTTTGGCGCCCCAGGTGGAGCGCATTTTGATGGTGGAGCCGTCCGTGAGGGCGACATTGATCTCGTGATATTCCGGATGCGTCTCTTTTTTCATCGCGATCAGCGCCCTCCTCGGCGCGGGCCGCCGGTCGATTTCTCGCCTGCGCCGCCCAGCAAACATCTGAAAAGAAGGCGCGCCGTCGCGCCACGCCGCTCTCCTAGCGGCCGCCCGCGCGGCTAGCAAGCGCCGTAATAGGCCTCATAGAGCGGCGCCAGGCTCTCCTCGGAGAACAGCGAAGAGACCGAGGTGTCATTGCCCACATTAAGGATCGCCTGGGCCATCAAGGGCGCGATGGAGACCACGCGGATGCGAGAAGAGCCGTTCACATCCTCCGTCGCCCGGATGCTGTCGGTGGTCACCAGGCTGCGGAGCGCGCTGTTATTCACCCGCTCAACCGCAGACCCCGACAGCACGCCGTGGGAGACGTAAGCATGCACGGAAGTCGCCCCGTTCTCCATCAGCTTATCGGCCGCTTTACAGAGCGTGCCGGCGCTGTCCACGATGTCGTCGACGATGATGCAGTCGCGGTTCTCCACCGAACCGATCAAGATCATCTCCTCGACCTCGCCCGGCTTGCCGCGCCGCTTATCGACGATGGCGAGGTCCGCGCCGATCCGCTTCGCCACATCGCGCGCCCGGATCACCCCGCCCACATCCGGAGACACGACCGTCACGCGGTCCCGGTCCGGAAAATTGTATTTGATGTCGAGGGCGAACACGGGAGCCGCGTAGAGATTGTCCGTTGGGATATCGAAGAAGCCCTGGATCTGCCCGGCATGGAGATCGAGCGTCAGAACCCGGTCAGCGCCCGCTTGGGTGATCAAATTGGCCACCAGCTTGGCGCTAATGGGCGTCCGCGCCGCGGTCCGTCTGTCCTGCCGCGCATAACCGAAATAAGGGATCACCGCCGTGATGCGGCTCGCTGAAGAGCGCCGCACCGCGTCGATCATGATCAACAGCTCCATCAACGTGTCATTGGCCGGGCGCGACGTGGATTGGACCACAAACACGTCCTCTCCCCTGACATTGTCTTGGATCTCAACAAAGATCTCGCTGTCCGAAAAGGTCCGGACGGTGGCCTCGGCCAGCGCCGTTTTCCGCCCGCGATATACCGAGATCCGTTTGGCGATCGCCAAAGCGAGGTCGCGATTGGCGTTCCCCGATAACAGACGCACCTGGCCGTCGCTGCGCATTTGTTTGAGCCTCCGCTGGCTGAGCCTCTGCCCGCTGCCGCCCATCCGCATCCCCTCAGCATCACCTCAGCGTCGCCCTTAGGCCGGGTGAGGGCCGCGTCAGTCAAGGGCGCAGGGGTCGGGAGAGCCGCGTTTTCCTCGTCCGTTCAAAGGTTAGCGGCTCAGATGCGCCGGGTAAACGCGCGGTGCGACGCGCCGGAGACGGGGTCGCGTAAAAAGTCGACGACCGGAGAATCAACCGCCACTATGGGAGGTGAGGAGAAACCGGGAGGGTCAGCGATGAAAATGTCCCATGGGCGCGCGGCAGGGGGCGCGCGATCAATCCCAGAAGCGGCCGACCGCGGCGCCGGGGCTTTGGGGGAGCGCGCGTGAGCGACACACAACCGGCCGCTGCAGGCGCTGGCGGAGCCGCCACCGACGACAAAACGGCGGACGTCGACGCGGCCAGCGCAGGCGCGTCAGCCGATGACGGGCTGGCGTCGGACGATTTGGCGTCGGACCTCGACCCGATATCCCCGCATGCGCCCCGCTCGACCGAACTGCGCGTGCGGGGACGTCGGGTCGGGGTCCGACGATATGGCGACGCGGATGCTCAAACCGCGGTGCTCGCCGCGCATGGTTGGGGCGGCCAAGGCTCGGACGCGCATGGCGGCCGTTGGGCCGCATTGGCGAATGCGCTCGGCCCTCGGTTCGGGCTGATTGCGCCGGACTTGCCTGGCTATGGGGCGTCCGATCCGGCGATCGAAGACGACAACCCGGTCTTCACCCATGACGCGGCCGTGCTCTCGGAGATCATCGTCGCCGCCAAACCGGCGCTGCATCTGATCGGCGCGGGCTTCGGCGCGGAGGCGGCCACACGGGCGGCGCTGCGGCATCCGGAGAAAACGGCGAGCTTGACCTTGATCGACCCTCCCGCCTTCGCCCTTTTGGAGGAGGCGGGCGACCCAAGGCGGCTGGAGGCCCAAGACATCGGCTTGGCGGCGCTGTCGCTGACGGCCCATGGCGGCGCGGAGGAGGCGGCGCGGCTGTTGACCAATTTCTGGCGCGGGCCGGACGCCTTTGACGCGCTCAGCGAGGAGGCGCGCGCCTACGCGATCGCTTGCGCCCCCCGCGCCGCCGCCGAGTGGCGCGCCATGTCGCTCCGGACGCCCGGCGCGCTGCGCTTTGAGGACTATCAGCGGCTACAAACGCCAATGCTGGTGGTGACCGGCCCGGGCGCGCCAGCGTCCGTCCGGGCGGCGGCCGCGCGCATCCGCCGCGCCGCGCCCACCGCCCGAGCCGTGGAGGCGCGCTCTCCCACAGGTGCGACGGCGAACCCCACCGCGGCGACGGATGAAGCGGCGCTAACCTTTTTGATCAGACAAAACGCCCCGCCGCGGTGATCCGGCGGCGCATGGGCCGGCGCGGTCGCGCTGCGCCGACAAAACAACAACAGGGGAGACAACGCTGATGAGCTTGCGCGCGATGGTGGTGGAGAAAGACGCCGACGGGAATGTGACCCGCGCGGTCCAAGAGATCGATCCGGCGCGCCTGCCGGCGGAAGGCTCGGGCCCCGACCAGGGCGAGGTGCTGGTGCGCGTCGCTTACTCGACCCTCAATTACAAAGACGGCTTATGCCTGACCGGCGGCGGCGGCCTGGTTCGCGCCTACCCCCATGTCCCCGGCATTGATTTCGCCGGCGAAGTCGAGAGCTCCGCCGACCCGCGCTACAAGCCGGGCGACGCGGTGGTGCTGACCGGCTGGCGCGTCGGCGAGGTGTGGTGGGGCGGCTATGCGCAGAAGGCGCGCGTGAAGGCCGATTGGCTGACGCCGCTGCCGGAAGGCCTCTCAGCGAAAGACGCCATGTCGGTGGGCACGGCGGGTTTCACCTCCATGCTGGCGGTGATGGCGCTCGAGGCCCATGGCGTGACGCCTGGGGAGCGGCCGGTGCTGGTCACGGGAGCGGCGGGCGGCGTGGGATCGGTGGCGGTGGCGCTGTTGGCGGCGCTGGGCCACAAGGTGGCGGCCGTCACAGGCCGACCGGACACGGAGGCCTATCTGCGCGATCTGGGCGCGACGGAGATCGTCGCCCGGGAAGAGCTGTCCGAGCCGAACAAACGCCCACTTGAAGGCGAGCGCTGGGCGGGCTGCGTCGACGCCGTCGGCGGCGTGATGCTCGGCCGCGTACTGGCGCAGACGGCCTATGGCGGCTCGGTGGCGGCGGTCGGCTTGGCGGGCGGCGCGGCGCTGCAGGGCGCGACGGTGATCCCCTTCCTCCTCCGCGGGGTGAATTTGCTCGGCATCGACAGCGTGATGCAGCCGCAGGAGCCGCGGCGCGCCGCTTGGAGCCGGATCGCCAAAGATCTCCCGCTGGAGAAGCTGCGCGGCATGACGGAAACCGTCGGTCTTGAGGCGGTGGCGGATCTCGGCCCGGCGATCCTGAAGGGCGAAGTCAAAGGGCGGGTCGTGGTGGATGTGAACGCCTAAGGACCGGCCTGGCTCTTGGCTCCCCCCCTTCGGACCCCGCGCGCGGGCGCGTCGGCCCCGCCGCGTCCGGGTGGGCGG
>JBCCTM010000061.1:0-13277 GCA_039198535.1 Pseudomonadota bacterium | reverse complement strand
CTGCACGATCAAATAGCGTCAAGTATCGAGTGAACGCACGCGTAACAGCCTAGAATCGGGATGCTTTCTTCTTTTGCGATCTTGGTGTGCGCCGCGCCCGGCTGCATGCGCCGCAAATCGCCGCGCCGTGCGTCCGTGACAGCGGTGTGACGGCCGGCTACCCTACCCGCCGCCGGGTAGGGATCGCTTTTGTCCAGAAACGTCACATGGCTTGTCGACGGGAAGCTCAAGCCGCCGCGCCCCACCGGCGTGCGCCTGCCGCGCGAGCTGATCCGCGACAAGGCGCGCGAGAAAAACGCGCGGCTCGTCGTCGTGCAAGCGCCGGCGGGCTACGGCAAAACCACCTTGCTTGCGGATTTTGCGGCGGCGCGGGAAGCCGAGGGCGCGGCGGTCGCCTGGGTCAGCCTCACAGATGCGGAGCAAGACGGCCTCTACCTGCTGAGATCGGTGACGGAGAGCTTCGCGCGCCTTGGATGGCGGCTGGCGGAGCAGCGCACGGCGCCGTTGCAAGGCGGAGAAGAGCGGGCGCTCGCGGAGGCGGCGGAGGCGCTTCTCGGCGCGCTGGCCCGTCGCGACGAGGCGTCGCTGCTCATCTTGGACGACTTCCACTGGGCGGACAGCGCGTCATCGCGGCGCGTGCTCGCGACCCTGGCGAAGGGAGCCCCGCGCAATTTCGCGATGATCCTGTCCAGCCGCACCGCGCCGGAACTGGACCTAACACTGCTGCGCTTGCGACGGCATTTGGGCGAAATCGATATGGCGGAGCTGCGCTTTAGCTCGGAGGAATCCGCCGCCTTCCTCATGCGAAACGCGCCCGGCGCGCTCAATGATCAGGACCTTCAGCGCGTCCACCGGGTCATGGATGGATGGGCGATGGGGTTGCAAGCGGCGGCGATCACCATTGGCCAGTCGGGCGGCGCGCCGCAATTTCTAGAGCGCGCGGCGGCGCAAGGTTCGGATCTCTCTGAGTTTCTCGCCGAAGAAATCCTGACAGCGCTGGGGCGAGATCTGCGCGCTTTTCTTCGCGACACCGCCCATCTCGAGATCTTGACCCCGGATCTCTGCGACGCCTGCGCCGACCGAACCGATAGCGCCGCCCGCTTGCAAGAGCTCTCTCGGCTCAACCTGTTTGTCCAAGCCATCGCCGATCAACCGGGATGGTACCGCTACCACCACCTGTTCCGCAGTTTTCTGCTCAGTCATTTCGGCGCCGAGGAAGACCCAACCACGCTGCGGCGGCATCAACGCTCTTACGCTTGGTTCGCCGCCCATGGCCAAGCGGAATTCGCCATCCAGCATGCGCTGGCGGCCGGCATGTGGGCCGAGGCGCGGGAGACATTGGAGGGCGTATGGAAGCAATGGCTGTCCTCCAGCCGATATGAACAATTGCAGGGCTGGTTGCGTCGGCTCCCGGAAGATCAGTTCGAGCAGAGCACCGCGCTGCAAATCGCCATGGTGTGGGCGGACGCGTTGCAACGCCGTCTGACGCCGGCGCGGGAGCGGCTCATGGGGCTGCTGGCGGCGCAGGGGGCGGAGGGGCCAAACTTAGAGCTCACCGGCGCTCTGCGGGACGATCCCATACGGCGCGATCTCTTGGTGCTCCGCGGCGCGATCGACACCATGCTCGACCACAGCGAAAGCCTGGCCGCGCTCGCAGAGGGGCCGCCCCATGCACAACAGGAAGCGCTCCGCGATGTCGAGCCCTTCTCGCGTGGCCTGATCCTCAGCTACATCGTCTACGCGCGGGTTCTATCGGGTAAATTCGACCTCGCCGATCGTATGGTCGAGGACGCTGTGGAAGCGCAGATGGCGTCCGGCGATACGCTGGTGGCGATCCACAGCCTGTTCTTTGCGGGCCTTGGCCGGCAAATGACCGGGGATCTGCCCGGCGCCCAGCGCGCTTTTGGCCGTGCGGCGGAGCTATCCGCCGAACACATATCCGTGAGGTACTCCGCCCCTCACTCGCTGCAGGCGGCGATCTACTACGAATGGGGAGACCTCACCGCCGCGGCGCGCTGTCTGGATCAAGCGCGCGCTGCGAGCCTTGGGCCGTCGGTGCTTGATCCGGTGATCGCTCAATATTTGACGGCGGCTAAATTGGCGCAGGCGCGCGGCGGCGGCGCCTCCGAAGGGTTGGAGATCCTTGCGGAGGCGGAGCGCCTCGGCCGAGAGGAGGGCGGCGCGCGCCTTTTGCTGTCCGCGCTTGCGGAACGGGTGCGCTTACTGCTGGCCCATGACCGCGTTGAAGAAGCGTTGGCTCTGGAGACGGAACTTCAGCACCGCGCCGGGGACACAGACGCGGCGCGCCGGTCAAACCCGTCAATCGACGTCTGGCCCATGGCCGATAGCCTGGTGGCCCAAGCCCGGGCGGCGGTCAGATTGCGCCTCGGCGACCCAGCGGACGCTCAACGTATCCTCGCGCCTTTTCTCGCCCGCGCGTCGAGTTCGGGCCGCGTCCATGCGTGGATTAAACTTTCGGTCCTTGACGTGTTGGCCTGCGACGCCGCCGGCAAAGAACAAGCCGCGATCAGAAAGTTGAGCCAGACCATCGCCCGTGCGGCGGAGGGCCGATATCTGCAGGTCTTCGTCGACCAACTGAGTGAGAAAAAAGGCTTGCTTTCGGCCGCGCTCAATCGCTGCGCGCTCGACGGCGTCGATCGCGGGCATATCCGCGGCGTCGCAGAGGCGGTCGGCGTCCCCATGGCGGGTTGGACGCAAGGGCGGGGCCTCGCCAATACGGCGGAGGAGGACGTTGCGCCGGCCGTGGCGCTGACTGTCCGTGAGTTAGATCTGCTTCAAGCGCTCCGGGCGGGCATGACCAATAAGTCGATCGCCAGGGACATGGGGATCAGTGACAACACGGTCGCTTGGCACCTCAAAAATCTGTTTGGAAAATTGGGGGTGCGGAACCGGACAGCCGCCGTCTCCATGGCCCAGCGCCGCAGCCTGCTCGACTGAACGAACGAGGCTCCGTCCGACACCGAAGCCGCAGGGCCGCGGGCCGCCGGGATAGAATGCATTTGCCCGCACCCACCCGAATAGGGGGTGACGCCCCTCATCCAGGGGCCACGGTGCGGCGAGCCCGCCGCCCGTGCCTGAGCGGCGACAGGGAGCAGCCCGGGGAGGGTGTGTTGATGGAGCCGGTGAAGTCAGACCGCAAGGCGGCGTTGGTGACAGGATGCGCTTCCGGCATTGGCGCGGCGACCTGCGCTGTATTCGCGGCGCATGGCGTGGATCTCGTGGGCGTCGACCTGGACGCGGAGGCGGGCGAGCACGTGATCGCCGCCGCGCGAGACGCCGGCGTCGATGCGCGGTTTCACCGCGGCGATGTCAGCGTCGAGGCCGATGTGGAAGCCGCCGTCGAGCTGTGCGCCAGCGCGTTTGGCCGGCTCGACATGGCGGTGAACAACGCGGGCATCGAGGGCGTGTTGCAGCCGATCGCCGAGACCAAGGCCGAGGATTTCGACCGCGTCATCGCCGTCAATCTCCGTGGCGTGTTCCTGTGCATGAAGCATGAACTGCGTCTGATGGCCCAGGGCGGCCGGGGAGCGATCGTCAACAACGCCTCCGTCATGGGCCTGGTGGGCGCGCCCCAGATCAATCAATACGTCGCGGCCAAACACGGCGTGCTGGGCCTCACCAAAAGCGCCGCCGCTGAATACGCCTCCCGCCCGATCCGCATCAACGCAATCTGCCCGGGCGCAGTGGAGACGCGCCTGGTGAAGGCGGTGCTCGCCGAACAGCCGGACGCGCTCAAGCCCGTGATCGACGCGATCCCCGCGCAACGCATGGCGCAACCCGAGGAGATCGCGGCGGTGATCCTTTGGCTCTGCGACGGAGCCCCGCCCTATCTCACCGGCGCCTGCCTGCCGGTGGATGGCGCATATGTGGCCGTGTAGGCCCCAGCCGACCGCAGCGCCTATAAACCGAGTTCGGTCAGAGAAGGATGGTCGAGCGGCCGAGGCCCCTGCGGCCAGTGAAATTTGCGGTCGGCCGCGGCGATCGGCAGGTCGTTGATGCTGGCGTGCCGCTCCGCCATGTATCCCGCCGCATCGAAGCGCCAGTTCTCATTGCCATAGGCGCGGAACCAGGCCCCGTCGGCGTCGTGATACTCGTAGGCGAAACGGACGGCGATCCGATCCTCGCCATGGATCCAGAGCTCTTTGATCAGCCTGTACTCTCGCTCGCGCGCCCATTTCCTCTGCAAGAACGCCTCAACCTCCGCGCGCCCTTGGGGAAACTCGGCGCGGTTCCGCCACCGCGTGTCTGGCGTGTAGGCCATCGCGACGCGCGCCGGATCCCGCGTGTTCCACGCATCCTCCGCCATGCGGACTTTCTGAGCCGCCGTCTCAGCGGTGAAGGGCGGCAGGGGCGGGCGCGGGGGGAGAGCGTCCACGGCGTCCTCCTTAGGTCCAAGAGCGCCGCAACGGGGCTGACGCCACTTGGATCGGCGCAGCCGGCCCACGGGCGTATTTGCTGTGGCAGTCGCGCCGCTGGCGATCGAGCGCCAGCAACGTGTCATAGGCCTCCTTGGGCGGGCTGACCCGGAGCAGATCCGCCAGATCATCAAGGCGCGCAATGGTTTGGTCCATGCACTCTTTGTATTCGGCGATGGCCACCGTCCGTTCCGTCGGATCTTCGATGGCGGCGACTTTGTCGGGGATCAACGTATCGCCGCTGCGGCGCAGATGGAGCCGCATCTCTTCAATGGCGGCAAGCGCCTCGGGCCCGCCATCGGGTCGGCGCATGGAGCGGAAGACGATGTTCATCAGCGTGCCGAGCCGGCCCATATGCCCCTTCATGGTGGGCAACACGCCCAGATCGGCGGGCGTCTCCATGGGGGCCACAGGCGCTTCTGCCAGGGTCCGTTCAACCGCGGTCGCTTCAACCACGGTTCCGTCAACCACAGTCGCTTTAGGGATTGACGCGGCGGTGTCCGCCCATGACGGGCCCGTCCACCCGACCACCGTTAGCGCGGCGATCAACAGGCCCGCCGCGGTGGAGGTCAAGCCGCTGTTCAGGCGATTTTGGTCGCCGGGAAAGGCAAGCATTCGTTACGCGCTCCCGTCAGTGGATTGAAATCGGGCGGGTAAATGAGTTGCCGTGCGCCTCCGTCGGTCGCCGGCGCGACCCGGCTCGCCTGCTTCGCAAGCTCGGTCGACCGCGACACAAGGAAATCGATGATGTGGTTGCGGATCTCATAGTAGCCGGGCGTGTGGATGATCTCCGCGCGGTTGCGCGGCCGGGGAATATCGATGACCACAGCCTCGGCGATCTGCGCCCGGGGGCCGTTGGTCATCAGGAAGATCCGATCCGACAACAGGATCGCCTCATCCACGTCATGGGTGATCATGAACACGGTCTTCTGATCTTCCTGCGCCCAGATTTTGATCAGTTCATCCTGGATCGAGCCGCGGGTGAGGGCGTCGAGCGCGCCAAAGGGCTCATCCATGAGCAGCACATCGGTCTCGAGCGCGAAGGCCCGGGCGATGCCGACACGCTGCCGCATGCCGCCCGACAGTTGATGCGGCTTGCGGTCATAGCCGTCCATGAGACTGGCGAGCTTCAGATACCGCTGCGCGTGTTCGCGCACCCGCTCCTTTGGCCAATCCGGGTGCTTCGCCTGCACGGCGAACATCACGTTCTTCTCCGCCGAGAGCCAAGGCAGCAGCGAGTGGTTCTGAAACACCACGGCCCGGTCGAGCCCTGGCGCGCTGACGGGCTCCCGATTGACGAAAGCGTAGCCCTCGGTGGGCGTCTCCAGCCCGGCGATGATATTCAGGATCGTCGACTTTCCGCAGCCCGAATGGCCGATGCAGGAGACGAACTCACCTCGGTCGAGATAGAAATTCACGTCCTCGAAGACCACGTGATCGGGCTCGCCCTTGGTGGGGCTTGGGAACGATTTCGTCAGAAACTCGGCGCTGACGACGTGTTTCTCTTTCTCACTCACCATTGGCTTACTCCTGATACTCAACCAGCCGCGACACCTGGCCGATGGCCAGGTCGAGGATCAGCCCGACCACGCCAATGACGAAAATTGCGAAGATCATGCTGGCGAGGTTAAGCCCGTTCCACTCGTTCCACACGAAGTAGCCGACGCCAACGCCGCCAATCACCATCTCGGCCGCCACAATCACCAACCATGCGATCCCAATTGAGATCCGCATCCCGGTAAGTATGGTCGGCGCGGCCGCCGGCAAGATCACGCGGAACGCGGTGCTCATGTCGTTAAGCTCAAGGGTTCGCGCGATATTCAGCCAATCCTTCTTCACATTCGACACGCCAAAGGCGGTGTTGATCAACATTGGCCAGACCGAACAGACAAATATAACAAATATTGACGCCTGTTCCGCGTCGCGGATCACATAGAGCGCGACCGGCAGCCATGCGAGCGGGGAGATCGGTTTGAGGATCTGCACATAGGGGTTGATCGCCTTGCTCCAGAGCTCGGACATGCCGATCAAGAAGCCGAGCGGCACGGCGACAATCACCGCCAAGACGAAGCCCGACAAAACCCGCGCCAGCGAGTAATAGAGCTGGATGCCGATGCCTTTGTCATTGGGACCCTTGTCATAGAACGGATCGAACAGCTGATATTCGGCTTCGCTCCAGACCTGGGCCGGCGTCGGAAAACCGGTGGTGGCTTCTTCAGCCTTCCCGGTCGCGGTGGTGAAGCCAAAGGCGGCGATCCCGCCAGCCGCATCGAGATCGGCCCGCGACAACCCCAAACCGGCGATCTGATTGATCTGATCGAAGACGAGCCCCTGTCCGGCGTAATATTGCGCGTCGTCGGCAGACATGCCCTGACCGTCCAGCGCGCCGAGCTCGGTCGCCGACAATGTCACCGCCTGAGCCTCTTCGACCGGCTTCACGGTGCTCACATGCCAAAAGAACAGGAATGTAACGAAGAGGAGGATGGAGAGGGCTGCGGCCTGCACATTCGTGTCAGAAGAGATCATCCGCATGCGCTTTTCTCACCTTTCGCCTAAAGTGGAGCGCCCGGCCGCAGTGCGGCCGGGTCCTTTTTTATCGCCTCTTAAGTGCGCTTGATGTCGAAGCTTGAAATATAGCCGTTGATATCCGTGGGGTCGAAGGTCTTCCCATAGATATCGTATACCGGATACTTCGTCTCCGGAATATCCTTCCAATCCAGATCTGAATTGGCGTCAGCCATTTCACCCATACGCTTCTCCACTTCGGCGGAGAGGAAGATCTCGTCCGACAGAGACTGGAAGTCGACATCCGAGTCGATGTAACCCCAGCGGCGCATCTGCGACAGGATCCACGTGCCCATGGACTGGGTCGGATACGGCATGAAGGAAATCCGATCCGGCACGCGCTTGATGTTTCCGAGACCGTCCGGATACACGCCCGTGAGG
The DNA here is from genome assembly GCA_039198535.1 of Pseudomonadota bacterium. GTDB lineage: Bacteria > Pseudomonadota > Alphaproteobacteria > Rhodobacterales > Rhodobacteraceae > JALEGB01. The sequence continues at coordinate 5,895 of JBCCTM010000061.1, read as the reverse complement.
ATCTGTTTCAGGATCGCCGAGGGTTGGTTGAGATAGTTCCGCGGAGACATCGACTCCGCAAACCGCACTCTCTGCTCCGGCTTCTCCGCCGTGTAGGTCGCGTCGAGGATCGTGGTCAGCAGCACGATAAAGGTGTTGGGGTTCTCATCGATGAATTTCTGGGAGACGCCGAAGCAGCAGCAGGGGTGCTGATCCCAGAAGTCCTTGGTGAGACGGTGGATAAAGCCCACGCCGTCATACACCGCACGCTGACAGAACGGATCCGGCGCCAGATAGCCGTCCACATTCTCCGCGCGGAGGTTGGCCACCATCTCGGGCGGCGGCACCACGCGGATCTGGATGTCGCGGTCCGGGTCGATCCCATGCTCCGCCACGTACAGCCGCAACAGCAAATTGTGCATCGAATACTCGAACGGCACCGCAAACTTCATGCCCTTCCAGGAGGCGGGATCCTGTTTGTCTTTGTGCTTGTTCGCCATGACGATGGCCTGACCATTGGTGTTGACGTTAGTCACCATCCGCCAGTCTTGCGCCGCCGAGCCCAGACCCATGCTCATGGCCACGGGCATCGGCGCCAACAGGTGCGAGGCGTCATACTCGCCGTTCATGCACTTGTCGCGCGCCACGGCCCAGCCGGCCGTCTTGATGATTTCAACGTCGAGGCCGTACTTATTGTAGAAGCCGAGGGCGTGACCGGCGATGATCGGCGTCGCGCAGGTGATCGGGACGAAGCCGATCTTCAGCTTGGTCTTCTCCATGTTCTTCATGGCGTCCTGCGCCATGGCCTCAAGGGCCTCGAACGGAATAAATTGGCTGAAGATGCCCGCCGCGGTGCCGGCCCCGACGCTCTTTAAGAACTTACGGCGATTGACGTCTGTCTTGAACACCGAGTGCATCAGCGAGCTCTCAAGCGCGCGCACCATGCGAGAGGCCGGCTCCTCCTCGTTGAAGCGCGACTGCCGCTCCTTCAAGAAATTGCTGTTCTCCGCGTCGATCTTGTCTGGCGCTTTGACGACGTCCGCCACGCTTCGGGGCGGATCATTTTCATCAGCGCTCCGCTCATTACACTCATTCCAAAGATCCACATTCGGATCAAACGGGTCTTTAGTGATACTCATTGTGTTGACCTCGACGCATGATTGACACGGTGTCGCTGCTCTCGCCTCGTTTCTTCACCACTTATTGTAGGCTAAGAATTTGCCCGTCATGGTGATTTTAACTCGATCGCCCTTAGGGTTTTCGACTTTGTCAATGAACATGTCATAATCAATTGCGCTCATAATTCCGTCGCCGAATTTTTCGTGGATCAGCTCCTTTATCGTGTCTCCATAGACAAAAACGATCTCGTGAAAGCGGTAGATCAGTGGATCTTTGGAGACGGTGTCGGTCTCTTGCGCTTTCGGCGAGCACAACGTCATCCGGGCTGTCACTTCAGGCGCGAGGCCGAGAAAATCGGCGACTTTCGCGGCGGCTTCCGGGGTCAAGCTGTTTTGCCCCAGGCAAGCGGAGGTCACGTAGACTTCCGAATATCCCGCAACAGCGGCGATCTGCGCCCAAGTCACGCCCTTGGTGTGCTTGGCGGCCATGACCGCTTCGGTCATTTCAACGCTGCTCACCGGGGCGACCCCTCCGGTCGTGGGTGCTGTCATCGTTGGCGCGTCCTCCGTCTTCTTGGATTTCAGTCCAAACATCGCGTCCCCTCGCTGCCGACCGGCTTCCCGCCGGCGCGTTAACGTTTCCGCAAGGACCGCGCCAACTTGCCAAGAAAAAAATTCTTCAATAAAAACACTACTTTAGGTGAAAGTTTTCTCGCTTCACGAATTACGAAAACGCAAGAATTACGAAATTGCACATTCAGAATTACGAAGTTGCAGATTGACTTTCCACCCCCGGCCGCCGCTCATATCGTCCGGTTTGGATCGGCGCGGAAACGGGAGGTCTCGCCTATGACGCTCGTGCAAGACGGCCTGGTTTTGTCGGAGATGCTGTGGTCGCAGGGGCTGCAACACAGCGAGATCGCCGCTGTGGTGATCGACCCTGTGGGCAATAGAATTGTGCAATGCGCCGAACAGCCCTTGCGCCGGCTCACCGGCATGTCGCCGGGCGCCTGGGCGTCTACCCCGGCCAGCGATCTCTTCCCCGGCCAGCTTCCCCAGCTCGTCGTCTTGACCCAAGGCTGCCTCTCGGACGGGCGGGCCTGGGACGACAGCTTAGAGATCCAGGCGCGCAGCGGGCTGCGGCCGGTGGAGGTCTCCGCATCAGCCTTCGATTTCGGCGAAACCCAATTGGTGACCCTGCTGATCGCCGACCGGGACGCGCTGGACCATCGCCGGTGCGCCACCCCGAGGGCCCGCACCTATGAGAGCGCGGAGGACGCCGCGAGCGCCGCCGAGGTCTTCAGAAACTTTGAGACCGCAAATCGATTAATCCTGGAGGCCGCCGGCGAAGGCATCTACGGCGTCGACGACGGGGGATTGACCACGTTTGTCAATCCGGCCGCGGAGCGCATGTTGGGTTGGCGCTCCGAAGAGTTGGTCGGCCAGATGGCCCATTCGATGATCCATCACAGCCATGAATGCGGCGACCATTATCCGATTAATGACTGCCCGATTTACGCCGCCTTCCACGACGGCTCCGTACACCATGTCTCCGATGAGGTGTTCTGGCGAAAAAACGGCACGTCTTTTCCCGTCGAATACACCAGCACCCCCATCCGTCGCGCAGGCGAATGCGTTGGCGCGGTGATTGTCTTTCGAGACATCTCCGAGCGTCGCGACGCTGAGAAGAAGTTGAAATCCGCGCTGGCGGAAGTCGAGGCGCTCAAAAGCCGGCTCGAACAGGAGAACGCTTACCTTCAGCACGAGCTTTGGCGTGAGCACAACCACCGCGCGATTATCGGCGACAGCCGGGCCATCCGCACGATCCTGCAGCAGATCGACCTGGTCGCGCCCACCGATGCGACGGTTTTGATCACCGGAGAGTCGGGCACCGGTAAGGAGCTGATCGCCCGCGCGATCCATGAAAGCGGCGGCCGCGCCGGCAGGCCCCTCATCCGCGTCAATTGCGCCGCGATCCCAAAGGAGCTGTTTGAAAGCGAGTTCTTCGGTCACGCCAAAGGCGCGTTCACCGGCGCCAATGAAGACCGGGTGGGTCGATTTGAACTGGCCGACGGCGGCACGATCTTTCTCGACGAAGTCGGCGAGTTACCCCTCGATCAGCAGTCGAAATTGCTGCGCGTGCTCCAGGAACAGCAATTCGAGCGGGTCGGCGAAGCCACCACACGGCAGGTCGACGTCCGCGTGATCGCCGCGACGAATGAGAACTTGCTGGAAGCCGTCGACAACAAGACTTTCCGCGAAGACCTGTTTTTCCGGCTTAACGTGTTTCCCATCGAGGCGCCGCCGCTTCGCCAGCGTAAGGAGGACATCCCGAGGCTCGCATTGCACTTCGTTGAGAAGGTCAGCAATCGGCTCAATAAACCAGCGCCGGCCATGTCGGAGGCCATCGCCGAGCGGCTGAAGAGCTATGACTGGCCCGGCAACATTCGCGAGCTTGAAAACGCCATTGAACGGGCCGTGATCCTCGCCCGCGATGGGAAATTGCAGCTCGGCCCGTTAGGATCGCCCGGCGGCGTGGATGAACCGCGGGATGCGGAACCTGAGGGCTCGGTGCACACAGAGGCGATGCGACGCGCGCAGACGCGGGCGGACGTGATCCGCGCGCTCAAGCTCGCCAATGGCCGGGTGTCGGGTGAAGGCGGCGCCGCGGAGCGGCTCGGCTTGAAGCCCACGACGCTCTATTCCCGTCTCGCCCGTTTGAAAATCGACGCGCGTCTATACCGGGACGCCTAAGCGCTCGCGGTCTTGAAAGCCCTCAAAATGGGCGAAACCTCAACAGGGTCAGGGCGCTTAAAACATTTTTTAACCGATCTCGCCGCAACGTCGCCGCAGATCGCCGGAGAACCGGTCGAGAAGCGCCAGAACGGCGCGCCTTTTCGCCCAACGGGGCGTCTCCTCGACCCGCCGCGCGCCTGTGACGCCAAATGAGGAGAGCGTGTGATGTCGCCCCAAACCCTCCGCCATCGGACCCCCGCGAAGCGCCGGACGGGCCCCTTGAAGGCCGCGGTCACTCTTGTGGCGTGCTCGGCGATGGCGGGTTGCGCGCAGCTTGGATGGAAGACGTCCGAGCGTGAGCCGGAAACCCGCTATTCCCCGGACATCGCCACCGCCACCATCCCCGCCGCGCCCACGGTGCAGACCGGTGTGGCCGCGTGGGACGGCGACGTCTCCGCGCCCGGGCGCACCGCAGCGCATCCGACCTTAGGCCTCGGCTCCTGGGTTCGCGTCATCAATGCGCGCACCAATCAAGCGGCGGTCGTCCAAGTGACGCGGCGCCTGGCGGGCGCGCGGGACCGGGACATCGAACTGTCGAGAGACGCGGCCGCGGCTGTCGGCGCGCTGCATGAGGGCTACGCGACCGTGCTGATCGAACCCATCGACCCGCGCCAGGCCACCGCCGACGAGCGTTTGGCGACCCGCTACACCCCGCCGGCGCAGGTGGACACGCTCCGCTACGCACGCACGCCCCAGACGTCGGCCGGCTCCTCCCCCAATATCGCCACCGCCAGCATCCCGTCGAACCGCGCCCAGGCCACCGCCACCGCCGATTTGATCCCGACGCCGGGCGCGCCGGGCGCGCGCTATGTGCAGGTCGGCTCCTTCCGCGACCTAGGCAACGCGCACCGGGCCTTGGCGACGATCCGCGATAAAGGTCTGACGACCGGAACCTACGGTGAAGGCTTCATCCAGACGGCCTATGTGGACGGCGCAGTGTTCCACCGGGTGCGGCTCGGCCCCATTGAGAGCCAGGACGCCGCCAATCGCGCGCTCCAAGAGACCCAGACCGCCGGCCATCCGGGCGCGCGCATCCTGAAGCCGTAACCCGCTTCAGACGGACCAAACCGTTGACGCCGGCTCCAAAAGGGCCGGCGTTTTGCGTTGCAGCCGCGCTCTGCAGCCCTTGTGCGACGCCACTCCCCTCTTGCCCTGCGCTTCGCGGATCTGTTTAGCCACGCCGAGGTGTAGAGGCGGAAAGGCGCGCGGGTGGGCGGGGTCTTCATCACATTCGAAGGCGTGGACGGCGCGGGGAAAAGCACGCAACTCCGCCGCGCGGCGGAGCGTCTCCAGTCCGCAGGACACGCTGTGACGGCCTCGCGAGAGCCCGGCGGGTCGCCCGGCGCGGAGGAGATCCGAGCGCTGTTGGTCTCGGGCGAGCCTGGGCGGTGGTCCGTCGCCACTGAGCTGCTTCTGTTCACCGCCGCGCGCCGCGATCATCTCGACCGCCTGATCGAGCCGGCCCTCGCCGCCGGCCACATCGTGCTTTGCGACCGGTATGTCGACAGCACGCGCGCCTATCAGGTGGCGGGCCGCGGCGCGCCGGCGGAGCAGGTCGAGGCGCTACACCGGTTGATGGTGGGGCGCGAGCCCGACGCGACGCTGATTTTTGACGTGGATCCTGCGGAGGCGGCGCGCCGGCGCGGGGCGGACCTTGAGGGCGCGCGGCGCGCCGCGGAAGATCGCTTTGAACGGTTTGGGCTCGACTTTCAGACCCGCCTCCGCGCCGCCTTCGCCGCCATCGCCCGCGATGAGCCTGGGCGCTGCACGGTGATCGACGCCGACCAAGGAGAGGCGGAGGTCTCCAACGCCGTCGACGCCGCCCTGCACGCCGCGCTCACCGCGTTGGGATCGCGGCGATGAGCCCGCGGAGCGCGTCGGCGCCGGACGATCCAGGCGGCGCGCCCGCCGATTGGGACGCCATCGAGGGGGCTCGCTCGCCGCGGGATACAGAGAGGCTGATCGGCCAAGACCAGGCGCTCCAGGCCTTCGACGCCGCCTG
>JBCCTM010000060.1:0-13288 GCA_039198535.1 Pseudomonadota bacterium | reverse complement strand
GGCTCGCGCTGTCTCGGCCTGGTCCTCGGGTCGGGTTTGCTGGGTGATCCGCAGGCGCGCGCGGAGGGCGTCCGGCGCCTTGGCCAAGGCCCCCGGTATGGCGCGGGAGAAAATGCGCGCGCCCTGGCTGCCCCCGAAAATCAGCAGGTTTATCGGCCCTTCGGGGGGTGGGGGCGCATAGGCGCGGCCGACATGCTCCAGCGCCGCGCGGCGGAGGGGGTTGCCGGTGTAGATCAAGGGCGCGCCCGCTGGGGCGTTGAGCACGGGCTCGACGCCCAGCGCCACCTCGCCCACTCTTTTGTCGAACAGCCGGTTCACCCGCCCGAGCACGCCGTTTTGTTCATGGATCATGCGCGGCGCGCCGATGCGCCAGGCGGCCAGGAGGGCGGGGAGAGACGGGTAGCCGCCGAAGCCCGCCACCACCGCAGGACGCCGCCTGCGGAAGGCGGCGGCCGCGTCGCCTGCGCCTGCAAGAATGCGCGCCGGGGCGGTCACCGCGCCCGCGACGCCGCCCCGCGCCGGGGTCGCCGCCCGGGTCGCCAAGCGCTCCACCGCCTCCGGAAACCCACCTGCGAAGCGCAAGCCTCGGTCATCCGTGGAGAGCGCCACGGTCCAACCGCGGGCGAGCATTTCCTCCGCCAGGGCCTGCGCCGGGAACATATGCCCGCCGGTGCCGCCGGCGGCGATGACCAGATGTTTGGACACAGCGCGTCTCGCCTTCCTCTCCGCAACATCGGCCCGATCCCGACGCCGCGGCGGTATCGGTAGCGAACATCGTCGCCGCGCGAAAGCGGCGCGCGGGCGCTACCGCGTCTCGTCGGCGAAGCGCCGGAAGCCGTCCGAACGCCAGCGCGTCAACGCCAGCAGCAGCCCCATGGTGGCGGCGCTGGCGAGCAGCGAGGTGCCGCCGTAGGAGATGAAAGGCAGGGTCATGCCGGTGATCGGCGCGATCTTCGCCGATACGGCGATATTAACCGCGGCCTGAAGACCGATCAGCAGCGCCAGTCCAAGGCCGGCCAGCCGGATGAACGCATCCTCCTCCCGCCACAGCCGCGTGACCGCGCGGAGCACTAAGCCCGTGAACATGCAGATGATGAAGGCCACCATGCCAAAGCCGAACTCCTCCGCCGCCACAGCCAAAATGAAGTCCGCATGCGCGTCGGGGAGGTATTTCTTTTCAACGCCTTCGCCGAGGCCGGTGCCAAACCAACCGCCATTGATGATGGCCGCTTCCGCCGCTTGGAGCTGGCCTTGCGCCGCGCCTGAGGGGTCGAGGAAATTGTCGATCCGCGCGGCGAAATGGGCGGCGTTCTCGTAAGCGACCCAGCCGCCGATCAGCACCAAGAGGCCCACCACCGTCAGTAGCCGCAAGGCGCCGCCCGCGGCGAAGTAGAGCGCGCTCCACACCATGATCAGAAGCGCCGCTTGGCCGAAATCTGGTTGGATCGACAGCAGCGCGACCGAGGCCAACAGGCAGAGGAGCGCGGCGACGGTGCCGAGCGTCGCCATGGCGCGGTCGCCACTCTGCAAGGTGCTGAAGAACAGCGCTGACACGACCACGAGGCCGGGCTTTAGGATCTCGGTCGGCTGCAGAGACAGTCCCCCCACCGAGAGCCACCGCGTCGCCTCTTTGCCATGGGAGACGCCCACCATTGGCAACGCCGCCATCGCGGCGATCCCGATCGCGAAGGCGACGACGCCAACCGTCCGCACCCATGAGGCGTTGAGAAACGAGAGTACAATCAGCAGGGCGAAGGCGGGCAATCCGAACAGCAATTGCCGCCAGGCGTAATAAAACGCCGGCAGCTCGTTGCGGAGCGCGAGGGTCGGCGAGGCTGCGAACGCCAACACCACGCCGGCGGCGAACAGGAGGACGCAGGCGAACAGCGTCCCGTGGTCGACAGTGCGGCACCAGGCGCTCCACGCGCTATCCTGATCGGCATGGGCGCGAGCGTACGCGCCAAACGCGTCGGACCCGCCCTCCCGCCTGTCCTCCCACCGGGGAGGCGCGTGCTCCGCCAAAGCCATGTCTCGCTCCCACCGCCGCTCGCCTTGCAGGCGCGACCGGAAGACCATGGGAGCTGACGCTTACTCCGCGCTTAACAGCGCGCGTACGGCGGCTTCAAAGGCGCGACCGCGGGCTTCGAAGTCGGCGAATTGATCGAAGCTGGCTGCGGCCGGGGAGAACAGCACGGTATCGCCCGGCTCGGCCTCCGCGCCGGCTCGCGCCACCGCCGCCTCGACCGTGTCGCACATGGCCAGCGGCGGCCCGTCCCGCAGCTGCTCCGCGAAGGACGCGGCGCATTCGCCGATCAGATAGACGCGGGCGATGCGATCTTTATGGGCGCGGAGCTTGGCCAACTCGCCCGGCTCTTTCTCCCGTCCGCCGGCGATCCAACGGACGCGCGGATAGGCGAGCAGCGCGCATTCGGCCGCCTCCACATTGGTGGCTTTGCTATCGTTAACGAACACCACGCCGCCGCGCTCGGCGACGAAGGCGAGACGATGGGACAAGCCCTGGAAGCTTTCGAGCCCCGCCATGATCTCCGCCGGCGTGAGCCCAAGATGGGCGACGGCGGCGACGCTGATCGCGATGTTTTGGTGGTTGTGTCGCCCGGGCAGCCGCGCGAGACCGCTGAGCGCGTAACGATGCGGCCCGGCCGCTTCCGTCCCTTGTCGGTCAATCAGCGTATCGCCCTCCATGGCCAGCGCGTGCGGGTCCTCCGCCAGCGTGTCCCGCACGGAGACGCGCCGAATGCGCCGTTCCTCGCCCGGGCGCGCCTCCGAGGCCAAGCTCTGCGCCAGAAAGCGCCCCTCGGGCTCATCGACGCCGATCACACAGAGCTCGGGGCGGCCTGCGATGAACAGCCGGCGTTTCGCGGCGAAATAGCCGCCGAGCCCGCCATGGCGGTCCAAATGGTCGGGCGACAGATTGGTGAGCGCGGCGACGGTGGGTTGCAGGCGGGCCGCAAGCTCGGTCTGGTAGGAGCTCAGCTCCAGCACGATGACCTCGCCCCGCCGCAGCGGCTCAAGATCGAAGACGGCGCGGCCGATATTGCCGCCCAGCTGCGCGGCTCGGCCGGCCGCCTGCAGGAGATGGTGGATGAGGGCGGCGGTGGTGGACTTTCCATTGGACCCGGTGATGGCGATTGTCTTGGGCGCGTCCTGGCCTTCCCGCTCTCCCATGCGCCGCACCGTCTCGAGGAACAGGCCCACATCATTGTCCAGCGCCAGCCCGAGGCGGGCCGCCACGGCGATGGCGGTGTGGGGCGCCGGGTAGAGGTGGGGCACGCCTGGCGAGACGAGCAAGCGGTGCAAGCCCTTGGCCACGGTCGGGTCGGTGAGGTCGGCGGTCTCATGGCCGGCCGCCTCCGCGGCCGCGCGGCCTGCGGCGCTGTCATCCCAGCAAACCGGCGCGCCTCCTCCAAGCGCGATGGCCTTGGCCGCCGCCAGGCCGGAGCGGCCCATCCCCAGCACGCCGATGCGCGCGCCCTTGACGCCCAGCGCCGGGATCACGGCGCAGCCTCCGCCGCGCCGGTGGCCGCATTCGCGCCGTTCACCGCAGCTTCAGCGTGGCCAGGCCAATGAAGGCCAGCACAACGGAGATGATCCAAAATCGGATCACGATGGTGGGCTCCTGCCAGCCGCGCTTTTCAAAATGATGGTGGATCGGGGCCATCAGAAACACCCTCTTTCCGGTCCGCTTGTAATAGGCGACCTGGATGATGACCGACAGCGTCTCCACCACAAACAGGCCGCCCACAATGGCGAGCACGATCTCGTGCTTGGTCGCCACCGCCACCGCGCCGAGCGCGCCGCCCAGCGCCAGGGATCCCGTATCGCCCATGAACACCATGGCGGGCGGCGCGTTGTACCAAAGGAAGCCAAGGCCCGCGCCCATCAGGGCCCCGCAGAAAATGATGATCTCGCCCGTGCCCGGCACGTGGTGGAGCTGCAGATAATTCGCAAAGACGGCGTTGCCGACGAAGTAAGCGATCGCTCCAAACACCACGGACGCCAGCATCACGGGCACGATCGCCAACCCATCGAGCCCATCGGTGAGATTGACGGCGTTCGCGGCCCCCACGATCACAAACATGCCGAAGAGAATGAAGCCGTAGGAGAGGAACAGCAGCGCGTCTTTGAAGATCGGGAACGCCAATTGATATTGCAGCGGCTCGGGCGTCAGCAGCGTGCAGCCATAGGCGGCGGCGGCGGCGATGCTGAAGCCGATGGCGAGCCGCATCCGGGCGGGGATGCCCGCCGTGGTCTGCTTGCTCACCTTGGCCAGATCATCCGCGAAGCCGATGGCCCCGAAGCCGAGCGTCACGCCCATGACGATCCAGACAAAGCCATTGTCGAGCCGCGCCCACAGCAGGGTCGCCACCAGCAGGCAGCCGAGGATCATCACGCCCCCCATGGTGGGCGTGCCTTTTTTCTCGAGGAGGTGGCTCTCTGGCCCGTCCTCCCGAATGGGTTGGCCTCGGCCTTGGCGAACCCGGAGAAAATCGATCACGCGGGTTCCCAGCATGAAACAGAGCATCAGCGCGGTCATGGTCGCGGCGCCGGCCCGGAAAGTAATGTAGCGAAAAAGATTGATTTCAAACAGTAATGGTGGTGCGCCGGGCGTGGCCTCCACGAAGAGATGGTAAAACATCGACGGCCGCTTCCCTGGCTTGATCCCCACCGCTCGGCGCGCGCCGCCACCGCATGGCGAGGCGTCGGTCGACGGCGCGATAAGGGGGTACCCGCGGCCCAGGCGGGGCGCAAGCGCGAGCGCTTGGCCTTGGCGTCGCGATCCTGTTGACGCGGCGCCCATGACGCGGACGACGCGATGCGACGGATGACGCTGCGACCTTAACGCGGCGCCCATAACGCGGCGGACATGGCCGCCTGGGCGAACTACCCCGTTCGACCGGCCGCGCGGGCGCCCCGGGCGCTGAACACCTTCTGCAAGGCGGATTTCAGTTGCTCCATGCGTTCATCTGGGTCGCGCCGGCGCGCTTCGAACTCTTCGCGCTGATCGGCCACGAAGCGGAGATACTCCGCCACATCCTGCAGCGCGCCTTGCTCCTCCAGCCGGCAAATCCGCACGCCGTCGCGCTCTAGCCAATCCGCGACCCAACGCAGTTTAGGGATCGAAATTTTCATCGACACGTATTGTCGCCTGCTCCGGTTATGTCGGCGGACCCGCCGACGCGCTTGCGATCTTCCGCCGCAAGTTGGCTCTCTCCACATCTCACCCCTGAAAATTGGGGATCAGATTTAGCGGCGGAGCGCAATTGCAATTTCCCAAGGGCGCGAACTGGCGCGCGCGCGGGCGCCACCACACTCGACGGGCGAGCTGAGCAGCCGCGGGTCGCGCTCTGGTTGCGGCTTCGCGTGGTGTGGAGGCTGGCGAACCGCCGCGGCGCGCCGTTGGTGTTTTTGCAGACACGGTGCGCAAATTCGCGGCGGGAAGGGCTCGCTTCCGCCCAACTTGCGCCCTCCTGGCCTCTGATGGTCTCGGCTTCGGCGCGGGGGATGGGTTCTTAAAACGGTCTCGCAAGCCGCAGGGGCGAGGCTTTTGGGGATTGGGGAGATCCACATGGCAAGCATCGGCGAGGCGTCTCGCCTGGGCTCGGGCGGTTTTTGGACCCGCGTCGCTTTCGCGTTGGCGCTTGCGGCGGTGGTCATCGCCTTCTCGCCGCCCGTCGCCGGGCCCGGCCTGGCCCAGGCGCCGCCCACCGTGGTGGAGGCCATCTGTCTCAATGGCGGACGGAGCCCGGCGGTGTGCGCCTGCGCGGAACGCACGCTCTTTGAGCGGCTCGGCGACGATCCATACGCGCAATATGAGGCGGTGGGGCAAGCGTGGCTGAGCAATCCCTCCGGCGGATGGGACGGGGCGGCGGCGGATGTGGCCGCGCGGATCGGCGGTGATCCGCGCGAAATCCTCAACCAAACCAAGCTTTATGGCCAGCTGCACCGAGAGGTGATGCGCGCCTGCGCCTGAGCTCTGTCGCTTCTGAGGCGGGAGCAGGCGCCGGCTTGCGCGGCGGGGCGGCGTTCTTACCTTAATCACGTGAGCGTGAGGATGGTGAGGACGAGCTGATGTCGGACGATGCGGATGTGGCGGTCCCGGTGCTGTTCGTGCTCGCTCTGATCACCGCGCTCGGCGTCTCCGACGCTTTCTGGCCAAGCGCCGACGAAAAGCCGACGCGCAGTGAGGTGTCGGCGCTGTTGGCGGATCCAGAGGATTAAAGCGGCGGTACCCCGTCGCTCACTTGCGCCTCTCACTTGCCCCTCTCACTTGGGCGCGGCCCGGCCCACCCCCTGCACCATACTCTTCAGCGGCAGCGCCCAGAGCACGCCCAACACGATGTAGATCACCATCTCCACCGTCCAATGCAGCGCCCGGACCGGGCCGTCCGGCGTGTCGATCACCGGATTGAGCACGGTCGCCAGCCAGCTCGCCGCGATGAGATAGACGGGCAGCCCGATCAGCAGCATCAGCGTGAGCGCCAGCAGTTTTCGGCGCCGGGCGCGCTCCGCCGCCACGGGATCGACCGCGTCGTCGCTTTCCGATGTCCCCGTCGAAGCCATGGGCCAGCCTCCATGTTTGCCTGCTCCTGCGACGAAATAGCACGCGCTGGCCAAGATCGACAGCCGCTGTCGTCGGCGTCAGCGCAGCCTATTCGGCGTAAGGGTCGCGCATCAGAATCGTGTCGTCGCGCTCGGGGCTGGTGGAGAGCAGGGCGATGGGCCGGCCGATCAATTCTTCGCAGCGCACCACATATTTGATGGCCGCCGGCGGCAAATCCGCGAAGGCGCGGGCGCCGCGCGTGCTGCATTTCCAGCCCGGCAGCGTCTCATAGATCGGCCGCGCCCGATCCTGCCGCGCCGCCGCCGCGGGCAAATGGTCGAGCGTTTCGCCGTCCACCTCATAGCCGGTGCAGATCTGCAGCGCGTCGAAGCCGTCCAGCACATCGAGCTTGGTGAGCGCCACCCCATGCACGCCCGAGAGCACGCAGGTCTGCCGCACCAGCGCCGCGTCGAACCAGCCGCAGCGGCGATCGCGTCCCGTAACGGTGCCGATCTCGCCGCCATCGCGCCGGAGTTGCTCTCCGAGCGGCCCGTCCAGCTCCGTGGGGAAAGGCCCCGCGCCGACGCGGGTGGTGTAGGCCTTCACGATGCCCAGCACGTAATTGAGCCGCGAGGGCCCAACGCCTGATCCCGCAGAAGCCGCGCCCGCCAGGGTGTTGGACGAGGTGACGAACGGATAGGTGCCGTAATCGACGTCGAGCAGCGCGCCCTGGGCGCCTTCAAACAGGATCCGCTGCCCGGCGCGGCGGCGGGCGTCGAGGGTCCGCCAGACGGGCGCGGCGAAGGGGAGGATCTTCTCTGCGATGGCGTCGAGTTCCGCCCGCAGCGTCGCCCGGTCGATTTCTTCAGCGCCGAACCCGCGGCGGAGGACGTTGTGATGCGGCAGCAAGCGGTCGAGACGCGCCTCGATGGTCTCCGCGTCGCCCAGATCCGCCACCCGAATGGCCCGCCGGCCCACCTTATCCTCATAGGCCGGGCCGATGCCGCGCCCGGTGGTGCCGATCTTGCCGCGGCCGGCGGCGCTCTCACGCAGTTGGTCAAGCTCGCGATGCGGCGGCAAAATCAGGGGCGCCGTCTCGGCGATTTGCAGGCTTTCGGGCGTCAGCGTGACGCCCTTCGCCTCCAAGCGCGAGATCTCCTCGATCAGCGCCCAGGGGTCGAGCACGACGCCATTGCCGATGATGGAGAGTTTTCCCGGCCGAACCACGCCCGACGGCAGCAGGGACAGCTTGTAGACGTCGCCGTCGATCACCAGCGTGTGGCCGGCGTTGTGGCCGCCTTGGAAGCGTACGATCACGTCCGCCCGCTCCGACAGCCAGTCGACGATCTTGCCCTTGCCTTCGTCACCCCATTGGGCGCCGACCACCACCACGTTGGCCATGCGATGCTCCCGCCCTCGCCGTGGCGCGTCGTGCGATCCAATCGGCCGACGCGCAAAAAAACCGCCGACGGGTCGCGTCGGCGGCGTGCCCTGTTATAGCGCCTGGGGCTCCGGATCGGTCAAGGGAGCGTTCAACGGCCATGCGCGCGAAAGCGGCGGCGACGGAGGGGGTTAGTCATGGTGATCGACGCAATCGGCATTGTCGGCGTCGCATTGGTCGTCTGCGCGTATTTCTTGCTGCAGACAGAGCGGCTAACGATCAATGATCTGAGCTATTCGCTGCTTAACCTCATCGGCTCGGCGATGATCCTGTTGACGCTGTTCTACACCTTCAACCTCGCGTCTTTCGTGATCGAGATCTTTTGGCTTGGCATCAGCCTCATCGGCGTCGCCCGCCATCTTAGAGCGGCGTGAGGGATGTCAAAACCGCAGCGCGCCTTGCAGCGCCGCCGCGGCGTCGCCGTCTCCGGAGACGCTGAGCCGTGGAAGTCCGAGCCAATCCGCCATGAGCCGAAGCTCTTCTGCGAGGGGGTCGACGAAAGTCGACATGGCCGCGCCCGGCTCCGAATGCGCCGAGAGCACGCGCAGGGTCTTCGCCTGGCGGTCCGCTTTCAGATCCACCCGGCCCATGATGCGGTCGCCCAGCAGAAAGGGCAGCACGTAATAGCCATGCACCCGCTTCGGCCGGGGCACGTAGATCTCAATGCGGATGCGGGCGCCGAACAGCGCTTCCGCGCGTTCTCGGCGCCAGATGAGCGGGTCGAACGGCGCCAACAGCGCCCGCGCCTCAAACGCTTTGGCCAGGCGCGCCTTGGCGTGGGCGTAGGCGGGCTTCTCCCAGCCTTCGACGCAAACGGCGCGCAAGACGCCGCTCTCCACCAGAGTGGCGATCGCCGGCCTCGCCTCTTTTGGGCTCAGCCGGTAGTAGTCCGCCAGGCAGCCCTCCGTGGCCACGCCCATCGCCCGCGCCGCGCGTTCGATGAGGGCGCGCTGCGCGTCCGCGCGGCTTGGCGTCGGCGCCGCGATGATTTTTGCGGGCAAGGCGCGTTCGGGCAGATCGTAGACCCGCTCAAAGGCGGGGCCGCGCCGGGCTGTGGTGAGCATCCCCGCCCAAAACAGCCATTCGAGCCCAGTTTTGGCGTCGGACCAGCCCCACCAGCCGCCAGCGCGATTGGCGTGTTGGCGGAAATCGCCGACCACCGAAGGCCCCCGGCGCGCCACCTCGTCCAAGAGATCGGACAGCAGCCGCTGATGATCCGCGCCGAACCGCGCCAAGTCCGGGTAGACGCCGCGGCCCGCGGCCGCGTCCTCCATCCGCCACCGAAACAAAGGGTGGAGGTCGACCGGGAGGAGGGAGGCGGCGTGCCCCCAGTATTCGAAAAGCGCCCGCCGCTTCCCGCCATAGGCGAGGCTGTCGAGGTCCTGGACGTCATAGCAGCCGAGGCGGGAGAAGGGCGGCAGCAGATGGGCGCGGGCCAGAACGTTCACGCTGTCGATTTGCAGAACGCCGAGCTTATCGACGAGACGGCGAAGTTCGGCGCGGCCGCCCGCGGTTTTCCGCGCCGAGAGCCCGGCCCCCTGAGCGCAAATCGCCATGCGCCGCGCCTCGGCGAGGGACAGCGCGCCCGATCCAAGCGACCGTCGCGCGATCGATAATGGCGCTGTTTTGGACGCGGCGGTTGGGATCACACCGCTTTGAGGCCGTCGCGGAAGCGCTTGGCGTTCGCGGCGTAATGGTCCGCCGAGGCTTGCATTAGCGCGGGCGCGTCCGGCCCGAGATCCTTGGCCGCCTTGGCCGGGGCCCCGAGGATTAAGCTGTTGGGCTCAAAACTCTTGCCCTCGGAGACGAGCGCGTTGGCGCCGACCAGGCAGCCGGTGCGGATGATCGCGCGGTTCAGCACCGTCGCGCCCATGCCGACCAGGCAATTCGCCTCCAGGATGCAGCCATGCACCACGGCGAGATGGCCGATGGTGACGTTGGCGGCGGCCACCAGCGGGCAGCCGGGATCGGTATGCAGCACCGCGCCATCCTGCACGTTGCTGTTCTCGCCGATCTCAATCCACTCCGTGTCCCCCCGGAGGACCGCGTTGAACCAGACGCTGGCCCCGGCCTTGAGGCGCACCTTGCCCATGAGGCGCGCGCCGGGCGCGACCCAGGCGTCCGGGTGGATCTCCGGCTCGACGCCGTCCAACGCGAAAATCTCCGTCATCGTCTCTCCCTCTCCTCGATTTTTTCGACGCGCCGCTCTCTCCCGGGCCGCTCCCGCGCCGCTACTGGGCCGATCTTGGGCCGCGCCTGGTCGCTGGCCCTAGGCGTCGCCGATCAGCGCGCGGACGAAATCGTGCAAACCGGTCTGTCGCGCCCGGCGTCGCCGCTCCGCTGTCAAAATCGCCGTCAGCGCCGCCTCAGAGGCGTCCAGCTCTTCATTAATGATCACGTAATCATACTCCGCCCAATGGCTGATCTCCTGGCCGGCTTTTTCCATGCGACGCGCCACCACCTCGGCGCTGTCCTGCGCGCGGCCTTTGAGGCGCGCTTCCAGCGCCTCGATGGAGGGCGGCAGGATGAAGACGCTGGCCATGTCCTCGCGCATGGCCCCGCGCAATTGCTGCGCGCCCTGCCAGTCGACGTCGAACACCACGTCTCGGCCTTGCTCCAGCCACGCCTCAACTGGCCCGCGGGGCGTACCGTAGATGTTGTCGAAGACGCGCGCATGCTCGAGGAAAGCGCCCTCTGCCAGGCGCCGCTCGAATTCGGCGTGGTCCAGGAAGACGTAATCGCGGCCCTCCACTTCGCCGGGCCGCATGGGCCGCGTGGTGGCGGAGACGGACATCACCAACGCGGGGTCTGAGGCCAGAAGGCGCTTAGCGAGGGTCGTCTTTCCGGCGCCCGACGGCGACGACAGCACCAACATCAGCCCGCGGCGCTTCAGCCCCACCCCGTCGCTCCGCGTCGCCGGGTCGCTCACGCCTCACTCCACATTCGCCGCCTGCTCCTTCAACTGATCGATCGCCACCTTCAAGGCCAGCCCCGTCTCGGTCAACGCCGCATCCTGGCTCTTGGCGCAGAGCGTGTTGGCTTCGCGGTTAAACTCCTGGGCGAGGAAATCGAGTTTGCGACCGACGGGACCGTCGCTGGCGATGAGGTCTCGGGCGGCGCTGAGATGGGCCCGCAGCCGGTCAATTTCCTCCGCCACGTCGAGGCGCGTGGCGATGAGCGCCAGCTCCTGGGCCAGCCGTTCTTCATCCACAGGGGCGTCTGCGCCGATCAGGGCGGCCACACGGGCGCTCAGCTTCGCCCGCTGCGCGTCCCCTCGGAGATCCGCCTGGGCGCTGGCTTTCTCTGTCAGTGTTTCAATATCGGATAGGATGGCTGTCAGCGTCTCAACTTGACGCGCGCCCTCGGCGGCTCGGGCGGCGCAGAGCCCGTCCAGCGCCTCGGCCAGCAAGCCGCGCGCGGCGGCGGCCGTGTCCGGGTCCGGCCCTCTTGAGAGGTCACGCGGCCCGTCTCCGCCTCGACCTCCCGTCGCGTGCTCCAGCACGCCTTTGATCTGCAACAGCGCTTCCGGCGCCGCGCCGCGCAAAGTCGCGCCGGCGGCGGCCAAAGCGCGCTCCGCCTCAGCGGTCCAGGCCGCCGCCCGCGCCAACGCCGCCGCATTCAGCGATGGGCCGGTCTCCTCAGCCGAGGCCTCCACATACAGCGTGATCGAGACGGAGCCCCGGGCGATGCGCTTGGCCGCCAGGGCGCGCCAGGCCGCTTCTTCCGCCTCCCAGCCGCTCGGGGATCGGATCCGTAGATCGAACCCGCGCCCATTGACGCTTTTGGCCTCCCAGCGCAGTTGCGCCGCGTCTGCGGTCCGTTCGACTGCTGCAAACCCGGTCATGCTCTGCATTGTGCTCTCCCTGGGCCCAGCGTCGATCGCGGCTCCGCGCTCGGCCTCGACCGCCGCCGCAGGCTCCCCTAGACACAACCCTATAGCGGCCAGGGGAGAAGGGCCTCAACCGCCGGCTGAATGGGGCCGGCTCACGGCGTCCCAAAGCCGGTCGTCGCGCACGTGGATCCGCGGCGGACAAAGGCGCTGGCACGCCGGTTGCTGGCTGAGGCCGACCGGGCGCGCGACGCTCGGCACGGGATGGATCGGGATGGCGGGCGATGCGACACGAGAACACCAAGGCGCTCTTTCGGTATTGGAACGAACTGAGGGCCGGCCGCGCCGCGCCCTATCGAAGCGAGCTCGACCCCAGGGCGATCTCGCCCTTGTTGGAGAGCACCTTTATTCTCGAGCATCCCCGGGCTGGCGCGCCTCGGTTTCGGCTCGCCGGCACCAAGCTGTGCGAGCAGTTTGGCATGGAGCTGCGCGGCATGAGCGCGCTGGCGCTTTGGCATGGCGAGTGTCGCACGCGGGTGAAGGATCTGCTCTCCGAGGTGGTGCGCGCGCCGCGGATCGGCCATGTGGCCTGCACCGTGGAGACGCGGTCAAACCAAAACTTCGAGGCGGAGTTTCTGTATCTGCCGCTCCGGAGCGATCTGGGCGAGATGACGCGGATCGTGGGCTGCGGGCATTACATGGCCCCGGCGGAAGCGGAGTTCGCGGGCTATGAGCCGCTGCATCACTGGATCGAAGCGGTGAACATTTATGAGATCGATAGCGACGAGTTGTCGTCGTCCGCCGGCAAAGCGCCCGGCGCGTCGCTGGACGGCTCCGCCCGTCCGATCTCGCAACTGCGCGACGCGGTCGCCCGCATCGACGCCCGGCGCCGCGAGCAAGGGCGCAAGCCGCGCCGCCCGCGTTTGACCGCCATAGAGGGCGGAGCCGCCGCCGCGGGATCGGCGCGGCCGCTGGGGCTCCAGGATGAGCTTGAGCGCCTTGAAGACGCCGGGCGCCGGCCCGATCGCGGCCATCTGCGCCTGATCGCGGGCGGCGCGGAAAACGGGGGCGGCGCGGCGTCCTCTCCGGCGGATCGCGACGGAGCCGCCTGAGCCCCTTGCGCCGTCCTCGGCTGCGCCGCTAGTCCTGAGCCCGTCAGGGCGATCGGGACGAGGCGAGACGGATGCTGAAACGGCGGGATCTCACGGACATGGCGGCGGGCGCTGGTGATTCCCATCGAGCGACACCGCCGCGGACGGTGAAGGCGGGCGCGGCCTTGGCGCTCGCGGTGATGCTGAGCAGCTGCGCGACCGCCGGCGGGCCAGGGGCCAGCGTCGCGCCGCGCAGCGCGGTGGCCCTCGCGCAGGAACAAGCCAACGCGCGGCGGTTCGACGCGCAGATCCTCGCGCAGAAGTCGATTTTCAAAGACCGTACGCTGAACGGCTATGTCTCTGAG
>JBCCTM010000059.1:0-13466 GCA_039198535.1 Pseudomonadota bacterium | reverse complement strand
GCCGCATTTTCGACTGGGGGACCCATCAGGCCATGCGCCGGATCTACCGCGAAACGCCCGCCGGACCCATCGGCGATGGGAGCGGCCTGGAGCATACGCCGGCGCTGATGGAGAGCTTCCTACAGGTCCTGCTGCTGCTCCAATACGGCCTGTTTCGCGTGCATTCGGAACTCTACGGCAGCATCAAAGTCATCGCGTATTACGATAAAGAACTGCCCGACGAACTGCAGCCCGTCTTCGCCAACCCCGCCGCCCTCCGCGCGGTCTTCGTGGAGGCGTTCGGCGAGGAATTCGCCGCGGACTATCCAGGCCTCAACCCCTGGGGCCTGATCGACGCCTTCGAGGCCGCCGGCGGGATCAAAATGGTCCAAGCCGAGCGCCCGTTTTGGCGGGCGGCGGCGTTAGAAGGACCAACATCGTTCTGAGGCTGTTCTGAGCGATCCCGCCGCGCGCCCCGTGTGCATCGCGACCGCGTCGCGATTTCCGCCGATTTCCGCCCCCACGCCCATTGACCCTCGGCGCCGCGGCGGTATATCCGGCTCCTCCGCGGGGGCCCGTAGCTCAGTTGGTAGAGCAGCTGACTTTTAATCAGTAGGTCACAGGTTCGAATCCTGTCGGGCTCACCACGCGGGCTGCTCCGGCTCATGAGATACTCCCGCCAGACGGCGCGCTTAGGCGGTTACGTCGTGGCCGTAGATCCACCTGTTGCGGGTGAGGAGGATTGAGGGGGCCAGGCGGGTGGCCAGCCAGATCGGGGCGTAGGCGCGGAAGGCGGCGATGCGGGAGCGGTGGTGGAACAGGCGCGCATTGTCCCGGGCGCCCTTTTGAACGCGGGAGGTCCGGGGCTTTCGAGCGGCCTCATAGGCTTCTAGCGCTCGTGGAAGGCCTTCTCCGGCCGCCGCGATCTCCGAGACTTTTGCGGCCAGGACCCAAGCGTCCTCAATAGCTTGGCACGCCCCCTGGGCCAGCGTGGGCAGCATGGGATGCGCCGCGTCGCCCATCAACGCCACAGGGCCGTCGCACCAGCGCGACAGAGGCGCGCGGTCGAACAGCGCCCAGCGAAAATGGGCCGGCGCCTGGGCGAGCACGCGCTCGATCAGCGGCGACCACCCGGCGAAATCCGCCTGCGCGACCGCGTGGGGCGCGCGCTCTGTCCAACTCTCCACCTCCCACCCTTCTTGCTCCACCACGCCAACGAAGTTCAGCAGGCCGCCGCCCGGGTGTGTTTTCGGTCGAAGCGGGTAGGTGACAGCGTGGCGGCCGGGGCCGGCCCAAATGCAGGGGCCTTGGGGGATGTCAAACCCCTTGAGCGCCGACATCGGGACCACGGCGCGCCAGGCCACATTGCCTGTGAAGCGCGGCGTCTGCGGGCCGATCATGGTCGCCTGGATTTGCGAGCGCACGCCGTCCGCCCCGATCAGCAGATCGGCCTCGAGCGATCGGCCATCGGCGAGGCGCGTGACGGCGCGCCCACCCGTCACCTGGTAGCCTCTCACCTCGACACCCACTTCGACGGCCCGCGGGGCGCGGTCCTCCAGAGCGGCGCGAAGGGTTTCGATGAGATCGGCGCGGTGGATCTGCAGATAGGGCGCGCCGAAGCGGCGCCGCATGGCGGCCTTGGTCGGCACCGAGAAGATCTCTCGGCCGGATCGCCCCAAGCGAAAGCTGAAGGTTTCGGGCTCGAAGGCCGATGCGGCGATGGCCTGTTCGAGCCCGAGCGCCCTGAGCGCCTTGACGCCGTTTGGGCTGATCTGAACGCCGGCCCCCACTTCTGTGATCGCCGCGGCTTTCTCCAAGACGCGCACGCGCCAGCCCCGTTGCTGCAGCGCCAACGCGGCCGTGAGGCCGGCGACGCCAGCGCCCACAATGTGAACTTCGCGCATGCGCCGACCCCCTCACTCCTGCCAAATGACGGCCATATCTGTCGGACTGAGGCCGAAATCACCCGCAGGTCGCCGAAAACGGCGACGGCCCCTGATGTCGCGCCGCACGCGTGAGGGCGATGCGCTGATATAAGCGATACCGGCGGCGGCCGTAAGCGATCGCCGCGAGACCGCTTTTCACGATCGCCACGCCCCCTCAATCACCGCCCCGCTCAAGCGCCGCCCCTCCATCGTCCCATGCAAGGATCGCCCCATGACCGCGCCGCCCCCGCCGCCCGCTGAACTGGTCGACGGCCTGACTGAGCTCCGCCTCGAGCACGGTCCGCTCCGCTTTCCCGCCTGGGCGGCGGGCGACCCCGCGGCGCCGTTGGTGTTGTGTCTCCACGGCTTTCCGGACGCGCCGTGGACCTGGCGACGCCAGCTGCCCGCCTTGGCGGAAGCGGGGTACTACGCCGTCGCGCCGACAATCCGGGGCTACGCGCCGAGCGCGGCTCCGGCGGATCCCGTCTACAAGCTCGACGCCTGCGCGACGGACGTGACCGCTTGGGCGGACGCGCTCGGCGCCGCGCGGTTTCATCTGGTGGGGCACGATTGGGGCGCGATCATCGCCTATTGGGCCGCCACCGCCGCGCCGGAGCGCGTGGCGACGCTCTCGACCTTGGCGGTCCCGCCCACCTGGCGGTTCATGGCCTCGACGCTGCGCGTGCCGCGGCAATTGTTGAAATCCTGGTATGTGTTCGCGTTCCAAGGCCGGGGCTTGAGCGTGGCGGCGGCCTCCCGCGGCGACCATGCGCTGCTGAAGCGGCTCTGGCGCGATTGGTCGCCGAACTACGCGCTGTCAGATTTGGAGTGGCGCGCGCTGCAAACGCAGTTCGCGCAACCTGGCGTCACCGCCAACGCGCTCCGCTATTATCAGCAAAACCTCTCGCCGGCTTGGATGCTAAGCCCAAGCGGCGGCGCGCCGGCGGGGTTGCCGATCCAGGCGCCGACGCTGGCCATCACCGGCGCCGACGATGGATGCGTCGATACGCGGATCTATGACCACGCCTTTCGCCCGGGGGACTTCGCGGGCGCATTGCGCATCGAACGGCTGGTCGGCGCCGGTCATTTTGCGCAGCTCGAGCAACCCGATCAGGTGACGGCGCTCCTGCTTGACGGCCTGAGCCGCGCGACGCTTTGAGCGTTTGAGCCAAACAGAGACCGCCCTCTATTGCGCGAAAAACGCCCTGAGGTCGTCGCTCTGCGCCGGTCGGGCCCGCGAGCTGATATAGGTCAGCGCGCGGGAGACGACGCCGCAGCTCTCCGCGTCCGTGCGGAGGATCGACGCGGCGGAGAGGCGCTGCGTCGTTTCATAGGTGCCGCCGGTCGGATGGGCGATCGAAAGGTCGCGGCTGGCGCATTCAGAGCCGCCGGTGGCCCGGTCGATCTCGCAGCTCACGAACAGGGTGGCGTCGCCCGCGGCGTTCTCCGGCCCGCAGATGAAGCCTGACTCCCGTGAGAAACGCACATCGAGCGTCATCCGCGCATAGGCGCCGCCATGCTGCGCCGCGCCGCGCTGGCGGATGTTGATGCCGAGGCGCTGCGGGCCGAGCGTCACTTGACAGCTGCGCCCGGCGGAGATGGCGATCCGGTCCACCGGGTCGATCCGGCTGCGGCGCGGGTCGACGCAGAGCGCGCTCAACTCGCTGCGGGTGAATTGGATGGTGTCGTCGAGGCTCGGGTTGGCGAGCGCCGCGCCGCCGGTGAGACTTGACGCGGCAAACGCCGCCGCGAGCATCAGCGCGCAGGCCGCGCGCCGCGCCGCAATGATCAAACCGCATGCACCCATGGGAGCTTCTCCTTCACCCGCCCGTGTTGTCCACGGACCATGAAGCCACGCCGCCCTGTTTTTACGGTTAAGCCGCCGAGGATTTTTCGCCGAAGATTCGACCGGCCAGACCGCCGGGTATCCGGAGGGCGAAAAATATTTATTAAAAACATATAGTTAATGGCGCGCTTGCCGAAGCGTCTCTGGTCTCGTCGCGCCTCTCGTGCTAAGGGGAGCCCGCGCCGCCGCTGTTTGGCCCCTGATCTTGCGCGGCGAGTAAGGGCTCGAAAGTTCGACCATCCAGGATGATCGCCCGGCGGACGCCGTCGCCGTTCTCCAAGACCAAAGTGATGCGCTCCGGTGTGGCCCGCGCTTCCAACAGCCGCTCGCCGGCCTGCAGCCCCGGCATGGCGATCTGCGCCGCCCGAGGCGGCGGCGCTGCAAAATTCAGCTCCTGCAATTTGACGAGCAAGGCTATGACGATGGTGGAGACGCCGACGATCAACACGACGAGCAGGTAGGTCACCAGCCGCCGCATCAGCGCGAAGCGGGGGTCTTCGGGGAACAGCGCGTCGGGGTCCATGGTGGGGCTCTGCGCTGGGTCGATTGGGGAACCGGCGGCGGTTTGCGCGCCAGGCGTTTTTTCAGGGGCGGAGGAAGAGGCGATGGCGTCGGCCGGCGGCGGCGATCCGGACATCGAAGGGCCTTTCTCAGACGCGGCGGATCACGCCGCCCAGGAGGGTCCTTTCCCCGACCACGAGGCCGACCGCGCTCCGGAGATAGACGGGCCGGAGCAGGACGCAATGGAAATCGCGCTCACGCCGGAGCTGGGTCCGCGCCTCGACCAAGCGCTGGCGGCTGCGATCGACCCAGGCCTCGGCCTCAGCCGCTCGCGCCTGCGTAAGCTGATCGAGGCGGGCGCGCTCACGGGGCCTGACGGCGCGCCGCTGCTTGACCCATCCCACCGACTGCGCGGGCCGCTGAACGCGCGCCTGACGCCGCCGCCGCCCGTCGCGGCGGAGCCCGAGCCGGAAGCGATCCCACTCGACGTCGTTTTTGAGGACGAAGATGTGCTGGTTGTCGCGAAGCCCGCGGGGATGGCGGCCCATCCCGCGCCCGGCTCCGAGCGCGGGACCCTGGTGAACGCGGCGCTGGCCCATTGCGCAGGGCGGCTTTCCGGCGTCGGCGGCGTGTTGCGGCCGGGCGTGGTGCACCGCTTGGACAAAGACACCTCGGGTCTCTTGGCGCTCGCCAAGTCAGACCGCGCGCATCAGGGCCTCGCCGCGCAGTTCGCGGATCACAGCATTGATCGCGTCTACCAAGCGCTGGCCTGGGGGGCGCCGGATCGGGGCGACCCAAGGCTCCGCGGCCTGCCCGGCGTTGGCTTCGACTATCGCGGCGACGACCCGGAGCTATGGGGACGGGTGGAGACGGGGATCGCTCGGTCGAAGACCGACCGAAAGAAGATGGCCGTGGCGCCGGGCGGCGGCAAGCGGGCGGTGACGTGGTGGCGCGTGGCGGAGCGGTTCGGCCCGTCCGATGCGTCTTCCAGCCGCGCCGCGGCGTGTCGCCTGATTTGTCAGTTGGAGACCGGGCGGACCCATCAGATCCGGCTGCATATGGCCTATCTTGGCCACGGGTTGATCGGCGATCCGCTGTATGGCCGCGCCTCCATGAGCCGCAAAAGCGCGCTGCCGGAGGGCGCGGGCCAAGCGGCTGCGGCGTTTGGCCGGCAAGCCTTGCATGCGGGGGTCATCGCTTTCACGCATCCCAGGACGGGCGCGCGCCTCCGGTTTGAGCGCCCGCCGCCAGCGGATTTTCTGGCGCTTGCGGCGCAACTGCGGGGCGGTCTTGGGGAAATCCCGCTTGCCGGTGCGTGATGCGCGCCCTTGGATCTGGTTTGTTCACCCCTTGTAACCCCCCGGTCCGTCCATAAGTAATTACCGTGGGCGAGCGGCGACGAGGCGTCGTGCGCAAAAAAGGGCGACTAAACGGCGCGCGCTCAAGCGTTTTCGCAAGAGGGATGGAAGATGAGCACCGGTAATTTACCGACTTTGGCCTCCGAGAACGGCCTCAGCTCTTATCTCACGGAGATCCGTAAGTTCCCGCTTTTGGAGCCGGAGCAGGAGTATCTGCTCGCCAAATCTTGGGTCGACCATGAGGATCGTGAGGCCGCTCACCAATTGGTGACCTCGCACCTGCGCTTGGCGGCGAAAATCGCCATGGGATACCGCGGCTATGGCCTGCCGATCTCAGAGGTGGTCGCCGAGGCCAATGTGGGCCTCATGCAGGCGGTGAAGCGCTTTGACCCGGAAAAAGGTTTCCGTCTCGCCACCTACGCCATGTGGTGGATCCGCGCTTCGATCCAGGAGTACATTCTGCGGTCCTGGTCGTTGGTGAAGATGGGCACCACAGCCGCGCAGAAGAAGCTGTTCTTCAACCTGCGCCGGCTGAAGGGAAAGATCGGCGCGTTGGAGGAAGGCGATCTGACGCCGGAGAACCGCGCGACCATCGCCAAGAAGCTGTCGGTCACTGAGGCCGAGGTCGACATGATGAACCGTCGCCTGTCGGGCGGGGGCGACGCGTCGCTGAACGCGCCGCTGAAGACCGACGGCGAAGGCTCGGCGGAATGGCAGGATTGGCTGGCCGATGAGAGCGAGACCTCCGACCAGGCGGCGATGTACGCCGAGCAGGAAGAGTTCGATGAGCGCAAGGCGCTGTTGATGCAGGCCATGGACATGCTGAACGACCGGGAGCGGGACATTCTCACCCAGCGCCGCCTCTCCGAAGAGCCGGTGACGCTGGAAGACCTCTCCAAGGTCTATGAGGTGTCGCGGGAGCGGATCCGCCAGATCGAAGTCCGCGCCTTCGAGAAGCTGCAGTCGCGCATGCGCGAGCTCGCGGCGGAGAAAGGCCTGATCCCGTCCTTAAACGGGTGATCGGAACTCAACCGAACAAAAGAGCGGGGCCCGACCATCGGGGCCCGTTTTTTTGCGCCGACCTCAGACGCCAAAGCCAATGGCGGCGTCGGCCAGGGCCATGAATAGCGGGATGCTCAGGATCGCCACCGGCGTGCCGAGGCCCGTGGAGGCGCCGATATAGGCCGAGGCGTTCGCCTCGGGCAGCGCCGCCCGCAGGGTCGGCGGGCCGGAGATGTCGGAGCTTGAGGCCGCCATCACCGCCAGCAGCACCGCGCCGCCGGCGGAGAAGCCGGTCAGATGATGCGCGGCGATCCCCACGGCGAGCCCCGCCGCGCCATGGATCAGCGGGGCCGTCACCGCGTAGATCGCATAGACATGGGCGACCCGGCGCAGCTCTGACAGGCGAGACCACGCCTCGATGCCCATGGCCAGCATCAGCAAGGACAGAAGCCCGCGGAACAGCGGCTCGTAGAAGCTCTCAAACACGGTTTGGGTCTGCGCAAACGCGCCGAGCGCCAGGCCGAGCAGCAGCGCGGAGATCGCCGGGCTGCGCAGGCTCTCGATGGACACCTCGCGAAAGATCGTCCCGTTGAAGCCGCCGGGCCCGCTGGAGCGGGTCGGCAGCATGGTGGCCGCGCCGCCCGCCGCACCGCCCAGATTGGGGGAGGGCGCTTCCGCGGCGCGCTCGCCCATTTTCGCCAATACGATCGCGGTCACCAGCGCGGCGATGTCCATGAACGGGTAGAGCGCGCCGACAAAGCCTTCATAGGCGATCCCTTCATCGTCGAGCACCGCCATGGCCGCCGCCAGTGTGGAGGCCGAGACCGCGCCGAAGAGGCCCGCCGTCGCCATGGCGTCCATGCGGGAGACGCCGGCCCCCGCCAACATCCGGCCGCCGATCACGACAATCGCCACGCCCAGCAGCGCCGCGCCGATCGCCGGGGCCAACAGCTCCATCGGATCCGCCGCCCGGATCGACGCGCCGGCGCTCATGCCGATTTTCAGCAGCAACACCAATACGATGAGCTGATACGCCTGGGGCGGCATCTGCAGTTTGCCGCCCAGCGCCGCCAAGAGCATTCCACCGATCAGAAACGCCAGTGTCGGTTTTTGAAACTGCGCGACGATTGTCGTCGCGATCTCCATGACCAAATCCATGCTCGTCTCGCCTCGCCTCGTTTTTCTTGTCGGGCGCGACGCCCGTGGCGGCGACATGTGCCGCAAACGAGCATATGAGAAAATTACATCTTTTTGCAGTGAACGTTCGGTTTTATAGAACCAAGGACAGTGTGAATTGATGAACAGCCTGAATTGATGGACAGCCTGAATTACCACCACCTCCGATATTTCCGGGAAGTCGCGCGGGAGGGCGGGCTGAACCGCGCGGCCACCCGGCTGAACCTGTCTCAATCTGCGCTGTCGGCGCAGATCAAGACGCTGGAGGAGCGGATCGGCCATCCGCTGTTCGATCGGGTGGGCCGCAGTTTGGCGCTGACGGAGGTCGGCCGCCTGGTGCTGGACCATGCGGACCGGATCTTCAGCGCCGGCGAGGAGTTGCTGGCGACGCTCCAACAGTCGCGGCTGGACGCGCCGCCGCTGCGGGTGGGCGCGGTCTCCACCCTATCTCGGAACTTTCAGATGCGTTTCTTGCAGCCGGCGTTGGCGGACCCGGATCTGCAATTGGTCCTGCGGTCGGGCGGCGATACGGAACTCTATGAGGCGCTGAAGGCGCTGTCGCTGGATGTGGCGCTGACCACCGAACCCCCGCCCGGCGCCTATCGCCGGGACTTTGTGAGCCATCTGATCGCGGAGCAACCGGTGCGGTTGCATGGTCCGCCGGACCGGCTCAATGCAGACCGGCTCGATGCGGACCGGCCCGTCGCCGCCCTGATCGCCGAGGAGCCGCTCATTATCCCGTCGGAAAGCTCGATCCGCCTGGGCTTTGAAAGTTTGGCGGCGCGCTTGGGCGTGCGGCCCAGGATCGTGGCGGAGGTGGACGACATGGCGATGCTGCGCTTGCTGGCGCGGCGGCATATGGGCCTCGCCTTGGCGCCGTCGGTGGTGCTGGCCGATGAAATCGCCGCCGGCGTCTTGGCGGCCACGCCCCATGATCTCGGCCTCATGGAGCGCTTCTACGCCGCGACCCCGCGCCGACAATTCCCCCACCCGAAACTGAGCGCATTGCTGGAGGGCGCGCTGACCCCTTAACTGGCGCAAGAGGCGCGCAGACGCCGAACCAGGGAAGGAAGCGATCCATGAAAGCGATTACGGTACAGGACGGGCAGATCGAGCTTGTGGAGCGGCAAATGCCCACGCCGGGCGCGGGCCAAGTGCTGGTGAAAAGCCGCGCCTGCGGGATTTGCGGGTCGGACCTCCACATCCTCCATCACCCCGAAGAGATGGCGCGCCTCGCCGGCGCCATGGCAGGGGCGACAGAGGAAGGCGCGCCAGCCCCGGCCGCCAACGCAGGCGGAGCCGGCGGCGCGCCAGAGATCCGCCTCGGCCATGAATATTGCGCCGAGGTGGTGGCCCATGGACCGGGCGCCGAAGGCGCGCCGCCCGTGGGCGCGCGGGTCTGCTCGATCCCGTTTCTGATCGCGCCTGACGCCGGTCCGATGGGCATGGTGGGCGTCGGCCTGTCGGAGGGGGTCTATGGGGGCATGTCGGAGTATTTCCTGCTCCAATCCGAGTTTCTGCTGCCCGTCCCCGATGGCCTTGACGACGCCGGCGCGGCGATGGCGGAGCCGTTGGCGGTGGCGCTGCATTTTGTGACGCGCTCAGAAATGGCCCCGAGCCAAGTGGCGCTGGTGGTGGGCTGCGGGCCGATTGGTCTGTTCACGATTGAGGCGCTGAAGCTGCGCGGTGTCTCGCGGATTATCGCCTCCGACCCCCATCCAGGGCGGCGCGCCATCGCCGAAGCGCTCGGCGCGGCGAGTGTGCTTGATCCTGGCGTCGACAACGTCATGGCGCGGGCCGCGGAAGCCGCCGGCGAGACGGGAGAGGCGCTGGCGGTGTTCGAATGCTCGGGGGCCACGGCGGTGATCCCGCCGCTGGTGGCCGAGGCCCCGGCCAACACGCGCATCGTGGTGGGCGGCGTCCACACCACGCCGCTGACCATCGATCCAGGGCTCGCCATGCTGAAGGAGATCGATCTCCGCTTCGCGTTCGTCTACTCGCCCGAAGAATACGCCGAGGCGCTGCAGGCGCTCGGCGACGGACGCGTGGCGTGGCGTCGCTTGGTGACGGGCAAGGTGGGCGTCGACGGCGTGGCCGACGCCTTCCGCGTGCTCAGTGCGCCGAGCGACCATGTGAAGATCATCGTCGAGCCGTGGCGCGAGGGCGGCTTGGAGGCGTTCGCCTAAGGTCGGGCGTCGCTCCTCTGTCGCGGGGGCTGCGCCAAAGCGGCGCGGCCTGCGCCGGCCTCCGCGCTGGCGGCCCAAGGCGCGGCCCTGCTAAACCGATCCGCCGGGCCGTCGTGAGGGACCCGGGCCGTCGCGGTAGGTTTGGACCCGGCGGGGACTGGCGCGGGCGGGGACAGCATGGACAGGCGGGAAGAGCGCGGGGCGGCCCGAACGGCTGAGCCCGAAGCGGCGCATCCGCCCGGGGTTTTTGTCGAAGGCGATCTCCGCGGCCATGTGATCTCCATGTCCTTGGCCGGCAGCGTCGGGCTGATGGCGATCTTCCTGGTCGATCTGGCCGATCTCTTCTTCATCTCGCTGCTCGGGCAGACCGAGCTGGCCGCCGCCATCGGCTATGCGGCCACGGTGATCTTCTTCACCATGGCGGTGAGCATCGGTCTCGCCATTGCGGTCAGCGCCATGCTGAGCCGCGCGCTGGGCGAAGGTCAGGTCGAGCGGGCGCGGCTTTGGGCGAGCCATGGCCTGGCGGTGGCGATGCTGACGGCGCTGGTTGTCGGCCTATTGGTCTGGGCGAACGCTCTGGCCTTGATCGAGGTGATCGGCGCGGAAGGGGAGACGGCGCGGCTCGGCGCGGGCTTCCTGGCGATCGTGGCGCCGAGCCTGCCGCTGACCGCCGCCATGATGTGCTCGAGCGCGATCCTGCGCTCCCATGGCGCGGCGCGGCGCGCCATGTGGGTGACGCTGTCCTCGGCGGCGGTGAACGGCGTCCTCGACCCGATCTTCATCTTTGGGCTCGGCCTTGGGCTCGACGGCGCGGCCTGGGCCACGGTCGCCTCCCGAGCGGCCTCGGCGGCGGTGGGCGTGTGGCTGATCCTGCGCTTCCATGGCGGCTTCGCGCCAATCCGCTGGTCCGCCCTCGCCCCGGATCTGCGGCCCCTCGCCGCCATCGCCGGGCCCGCCATGGCCACCAATGTGGCGACGCCGGTGGGCGTCGCGTTCGTCACGCGGATGATGGCGGAGTTCGGGGATGCGGCGGTGGCCGGCAACGCCATCGTCATGCGCCTGACCCCGGTGGCCTTCGGCTTCGTGTTCGCGCTCTCCGGCGCGATCGGGCCGATCATCGGCCAGAACTATGGGGCTCAGAAATATGACCGGGTGCGGGAGACGCTCCGGGAGGCGGTGATGGTGCTGGCCGTCTATGTGGTCGCCGCCTCAGCGCTGCTTTACGTGCTGTCCGGCGTGATCATTGCGGGCTTCGGCGCGGAGGGCGAGGCCGCACGGCTGATCACCTGGTTCTGCGGTCCGCTTTCGCTGCTGTTCTTCTTCAATGGCGTGCTGTTCGCCACCAACGCGGCTTTCAACAATCTCGGCCGCCCGCTCACCTCCACCATGCTCAATTGGGGCCGACATACGCTGGGCGTGGTCCCGTTCGCGCTGGGCGGCGCGGCGCTGTTTGGCGCGCCGGGCGCGCTGCTCGGGCAATTGGCGGGCGGGATCGCCTTTGCGCTTCTCGCGCTCTGGCTCGCCCATCGCTTGGTGGATCAGCATGCGGCGGGCGCGGCCCAGAAAAGCGATCTGCCGCCGCTATGGCGGCTGCCCAATTGGCCGGCGGCCTCGCCGAAGGACTGAGCCGCCGCGCCGCCGCGTTCAAACGCTGTGCGCCGCTGAGGCGTCTCGCCGGTCTCTTGAGGCGGCTTCCCGGGAGATCTCGATCATCTCGCGACAGCGCGCCACGGCCTCCGGCAGGGCGCTCTCGAAGCGCATGGAGAGCTCGAGATTGGCCACCACATCCGCGCGGTAGTCGAGCGCGGCGATGGCCTCCCAATCGAGCCCGCCCCAACCCGGCGGCAGGTGCAGGTCTCCCATGCCGAAATTCACGCCCTCGCCATAGGTGTAAGTCTTGAAGCTTCGTGGTTTTCCGAAGCTGTCATGGATGTGCAGATGGCCGGCCAAAGGGGCGAGGATGGCCAACTCCGCCATCAGATCGAAGCCCCTCGCGCCGGCGTTGAGCGCCGCGTGACTGAAATCAACCGTGGCGCGGATGTTGGGGTGGTCCACCGCCTCGATCTGCGCGGCGAGCTCCGCCGGAGACATGAAATACGCCTCGTCGCCATAGAGGTTTTCGACGCAGAGCAGCACGCCGCAATCGGCGGCGTGGGGACCCAAGGCGGCCAGCGTCTCCCGCTCCAGCGCGAACACCCGGTCTCGCTCCATTCGGTCGTCGAGCGGGCCGGAGCCGCCATGGTGGACCTGTGCGGTGGCGCCGATCTCGCCGCAGAGATCCAGGGCGGCGCGGCAGACGTCGATCTGCGCTTGGAGCTGACGACGGCTCGTGAAGCGGCCCACCAACGGGCCGTGCAGCGTGTAGCCCAGCGGGCGATCCGCGCAGATGCGTTTCAGTTCGCGCAAGCGCTCAGGCAGGATGCGGCAATCGGCGATCACATCGAAGGCGCCGAGAGACAGCTCCGCGTAATCCGCGCCCAGAGCCTCAAAGCGGTCCAGGCAGGCGGGCAGATCCTGCAAGCGATTGGCGAAATCTCCGGTGGTGAGGCCGAGGGCGGTGATGGGCATGCGGGCTCCCGATTACGGATCCTGGGCGACGCGTCGCACGCGACGGCGCCGCGGCTCGCCGCTCTACCGCGTCCGCGCCCGTCTCACCAGCGGGCGGCGCGGATCCAGCGGTAGGACGCCACAAAAACCACCGCGTAGACGATGTGGCCCACAAAGGCGACCCAGCTGAGCGGTCCGAAATTCAGGAAGGGCGGGTTGCCGACGATGAGGTGGCCGATGACATAGAGCGCGACGGCCCAGAGCGCGATCCCATAGAGCGCGGCCGCGATCAGCAAGGGGATGCCGGGCGCGATGGCGCGATGCGCGGGGCCGGCGACCAGGATCCAACCGAGCGGATAGCCGATGAGACCGATCAGATAATGCATGCCCTCGGCCATGGCGTTGGACCCGGCGCCGGTGAGCGCCTTGAGAAGGCCATTGGCGAGGCCGACCGGCGCCAGGCGCGGATAGCCGAACAGCGGGCTTAAGGATTGGCCGAACGCGTCGAAAGCGACGGTGGCGAGGGCGCCGGCGGCGAGCACCCCGCCGAGGGCGTTGATCGGAGACATGGATGCGGTCCTCTCTGTCGGCGAGCCGCTCTGGTCTCAGGCGGTTCGGGGCGGCGCAGCCTGCGCCATAACGCCGAATAAGGGCCGCCTGCGCCCCTGGCGCAACTGCGCTCCCGAACCGCTCACCGCTTCCTGACACGCTGTGATCTGGCGACCGCCAACGATTTTTTGCAAGGGAGTACGCCGCTTGCGGCCATTGAGGCCGCCGCACGGCGTTCGCGAAGGCTCGAAAGCGCGGCGCGCGCCAGGATCAGTCGGCGCTTGTGGGTGGCGTTGGCGGGCGCTCAGCTCTCCAAACGGAGGGGATCCCCTCCGTTTGGAGAGCTGAGCGCCCGCCAACGCCACCCACAAGCGCCGACTGATCCTGGCGCGCGCCG
>JBCCTM010000058.1:0-13514 GCA_039198535.1 Pseudomonadota bacterium | reverse complement strand
GGCGCGGCCCGTGCTGGTCGCACGGGCTTGGGTTCTGAGCGGCCGGTGAAACGCTCCCCTTCGCCCGTCACGGCTGGATCAGCGTCCCCGCCCCGTGATCCGTGAACAGCTCGAGCAGTACGGCGTGCGGCTGTCGACCGTCTAAGATCACCGCAGCGCTGACCCCGCCTGAGATCGCATAGAGCGCCGTCTCGGTCTTGGGGATCATGCCGCCTGCAATGACGCCGTCCGCCACCATCTGCTCCACCTCGGCCCGGCGCAGATCCGTCACCACCACGCCGTCCGCGTTCTTCACCCCGTCCACATCTGTGAGCAGCAGCAGACGCTCCGCTTTCATCGCCGCGGCGATGGCCCCTGCCGCGGTGTCGGCGTTGATGTTGAAGGTCTCGCCCTTCCGGCCGACGCCCACGGGCGCGACCACGGGGATAAAATCACTCTCGATAAAGCGCTCGAGCACGCCCGGGTTCACCGATTTCGGCTCGCCCACAAAGCCGATATCGACCGGCTCCAGCGCGCCCGTCTCCGCGTTGCGCCGCTGGTGAAAGCGCTTGGTGGCGACGATCAAATTGGCGTCCTTGCCGGATAGCCCCACCGCGTGGCCGCCCGCCTGATTAATCGCGGCGACGATCTCTTTGTTGATGGCGCCCGCCAGCACCATCTCCACCACTTTCACCGTCTCTTCATCGGTCACGCGCAGGCCGTCGACGAACTCCGCGCCCAGCTCCAACTTCTTCAGAAGCGCGTTGATCTGCGGGCCGCCGCCATGCACCACCACGGGCTGCACGTTGCATTGCTTCATCAACGTCACGTCCCGGGCGAAACGCTCCATCAAGGCGGGATCGCCCATGGCGTGGCCGCCGAATTTGATCACCACGACCTTGCCGTCATAGCGCTGCAAAAACGGCAGCGCCTCCGACAAGGTGCGAGCCGTCGCCACCCAATCTCGCCGCACGGTGCGAGCCTCCATGATGCGTCCCCCTCAATGCGCGGGATCCCTGGCAGGGCTCTTACGCGATGCGATGCAGAATGGCCAATGGAGACAGGGGCTTCGCCGTCCTATTGGACCAATGAGGCGATCGCGGCGCGCAGACTGTCGACGCCTTGGCCGGTTTCCGCCGAGGTGACCAAGATCTCCGGATAAGCCGCCGGATGGGCTTTGAGCGCAGCGCCGACGCCCGCGGCGATGCGGTCGAGTTCCGCTGTCTTCGGTTTGTCGGCCTTGGTCAGGACCGCCTGGAAAGACACCGCCGCTTGACCAAGCAGCGTCATGATTTCTTCGTCCGCTGATTTGACGCCATGGCGGCCGTCAATGAGTAGAAAGACCCGGCGGAGCGAGGCGCGACCAGTGAGATACGCCCTCAGCAGCTTCTGCCACTCCGCCACAATCTTCTTCGGCGCGCGGGCGTAGCCATAGCCGGGCAGATCCACCAGATGCAGACGCTCGCCGATATCGAAGAAGTTGAGCTGCTGTGTGCGGCCCGGCGTGTTGGACGCGCGGGCGAGGGCGCGACGGCCGGCGACTGCGTTGATGAGGCTCGACTTCCCGACATTGGAGCGGCCCGCAAAGCAGATCTCCACCCGCTCCGCCGGCGGCAATTGACGGAGATCGGCCACGCCCAGCATGAAATCTGCGCGCCGGGCGAAGAGTAGCCGGCCCTGTTCCGCCAGCGCTTCATCCGCAGGCGGGTCGATGGTGAAGGCGAAGTCGCGGGGCGGGGCGCTCATGGGTCTAGGCGAAGGCGCGGGCGACCGCTCCGGTCAGCCGCCGCTCTCTTTAGGCGCCAGGCCAAGCTGGCGTTTCATATTGCCGAGGATGTCCACATCGACGCCCTGGCTCCGCATGATCGCGTATTGCTGGGCCAGCGTGAACAAGTTGTTGGCGGTCCAATAGATCACCAAGCCGCTGGCGAAGCTGCCGAGCATGAAGGTGAACAGCAGCGGCAAGATCGCGAACACCTGCGCCTGGATCGGATCCGTGGGGGCGGGGTTCAGCATCTGCTGGATCCACATGGTGATCCCCATCAGCACTGGCCACACGCCGATGGCGAAGATCCCGAGGATGCCTGCGCCGCTCAGCCCGTCCCAGGGCATGAGGCCAAACAAATTGAGGATCGAGGTCGGGTCCGGCGCTGAGAGATCCTGGATCCAGCCGAAGAAGGGCGCGTGTCGGATCTCCAATGTCACGAACAGCACTTTGTAGAGGGAGAAGAAGATCGGGATCTGCAGCAAGATCGGCAGGCAGCCCGCCGCCGGGTTGACCTTCTCTTTCTTATAGAGGGCCATCATCTCCTGCTGCATCGCCATGCGGTCTTCTTTGTGTTTCTCCTGGATCAGCTGCATGTCCGGCTGCAGCTTTTTCAGCTTCGACATCGAGACGAAGGCCTTCTGCGCCAGGGGAAACAGCATCAGCTTGAAGAGCAGCGTCAGAAGGATGATGGCGACGCCCATGTTGCCGGACGCGTTGTTGAGCGCGGCCAAGATCTCGGCGATGGGCCGGGTCAGGAATGGAAACCAGCCCCAGTCGATGGCGTCGGTGAAGCGGGAATCGCCCGCGTAGAAAAAGAAGTCGCTGATCCGACCCAGTGTGCTCGTTGGGCGCTCAAGGCCGTCCAAAAGATACTGGTAATCCCGGAGCGCGCTCTTCTCTTTGGCCCCGGCGAAGAGCCGTGTGGTGACCGAGAGGGTCTCGCCCGGCGCGATGCGTTTGGAGGCGTAGCCGATCCGCGCTTCATGGACGGGCCGACCCTGCGGGCCCGGCGAGACATCGAACGCCGCCACATAGGTCTGCGCGCCCACGGGGGCCAACGCGGCCATCCAGTACTTCTCTGTGTAGCCGATCCAGCCGCTATCGCTGACATTGAACGACACGCGCCGGATGTTCTTTCCGATATCGACGATCGGCGCGTCCGTGATGTCGGAGTAGTCAAGCTCATGCAGCGCGCCGTCGAACACGCCGATCGGGCCCTCATGGAGGATCCAGATGCCTTCCCTGAGTTGGCCGCGGCGCTCGACGCGGGAATGGGGCTGCAGGTTGACGGGCGCTGTACCGCGGTTCTCCACCGACTGGGTGACCGTGAACATGTAACGGTCGTCGACCTCGATGCGCCGCGTAAATACGAGCCCCGCGCCATTGTCATAGACCAGCGTCACCGGCTGCTCCGGCGTGAGCGTGTCCGCGGAGCCCGGGGCCACCGCCCAGATCGAGCGATCCGTCGGCGTCTCCACGGCGGCGCCGGAGCTGTGCCAGCCAAAGGCGGCGTAATAGGCCTGCTCCGTCCGCACCGGCCAGAGCAGCTCCACATCGGCGCTCTCCGGATCCAACTCCTCGCGGTACTTGTTGAGCTTCAGTTCGTCGAAGAGCCCGCCCGTGAGCGCGATGGAGCCCGTGACGGACGGCGTGCGGATCTGCACCCGGGCGCTCTCCGCCAGCGCCGCCTCCCGGTTGATAATCGGGCCGGCAAACGGCCTTTCCGCGGTTGCGGTCGCCGACGCGCCCGTGGGCGCCGGCGTGAGCCCCGTGACCGGATCCACATCGCGGCCTTCGGCCTGCGCCTCGGCGATGGCCTGCTGTCGCGCTTCCTCCGCGAGACGTTGACGCTCCAAATTGGGGTTCACGTAGAACACCTGCCAAAGCAGGATCACCCCGAGGCTGAGCACGGCGGCGAGGATGAGATTGCGTTGTTCGTCCGGCGACGGCTGGTTCTGCTGCACCAATGGCTCCAAGCATTTGCGGAGGGCCGCGCCGCGCCTTCTCAGGCTGCGTGAGGCGGCGCGCATCGGCCCATGCCGAGCAACGCCCACGTGGCCGCGCTTATCCGCTGTGTTGAACCGAGCCGGGGGCGAAAAATCAAGGCCAGGCCCGGTGGAATAGTCTGTCTTCGCCACTGAGCCCTGCGACGTCGCCACCTTGCGTCAGCCTTCCCCCCCGTCTCCGCGGTCTCCGCCGTCGGCAGCCTGTCGCGCGGCGCGCAGCTTCTCAAAATAGGCCAGGCGTTTGCCCATCTCCCGCTCAAAACCGCGTTCCACGGGCCTGTAGAAGCGCTGCGGGCCGACGCTTTCTGGAAAATACGCCTGCCCAGAGAAGCTATCTTCGGCGTCATGGTCATAGGCGTAGCCGGCGCCGAAGCCTTGGTCTTTCATTAGGGCGGTGGGCGCGTTGAGGATATGCGCCGGCGGCGCGGCGGAGCCGCTCTCCGCCGCGGCGCGACGCGCCTCTTTATAGGCCACGTAGGTCGCGTTCGATTTCGGCGATAGAGCCAAGTGGATGGTCGCTTGCGCCAGCGCCAACTCGCCCTCGGGGCTGCCGAGGAAATGATAGGCCTCCTTGGCCGCCACAGTGAGGCGCAGCGCCTCCGGATCGGCGAGGCCGATATCCTCCACGGCCATGCGCACCAGCCGCCGCGCCAGAAACATCGGGTCTTCGCCGCCTTCGAGCATGCGGCACAGCCAATAGAGCGCCGCGTCGGGGTCCGAGCCGCGGACGGCTTTGTGAAGGGCGGAGATCAGGCCGTAATGGCCGTCTCGGTTCTTGTCATAGACCGCGGCGCGCCGGCGCAGCGCTTTGGCCAGATCAGCGGGCCCGAGGGGCGGCAGGGGGGCGCCGTCGGCGCCGAGCCGGGGCAAGGCCAGCGCCTCCTCCGCCAGGGTCAAGCAGGCCCGCCCATCGCCATCGGCCATGGACGCCAACGCGGCGCGGCCCTCTTCGGTCACCGGCAGAGGCTCTCCCGCCGCCGCCTCCGCCCGCGCCAGCAAAAGCTCCAGCGCCGCCTCATCGAGCCGCCGCAAAATCATCACCTGCGCGCGGCTGAGCAGGGCGGCGTTCAGCTCGAAGGAGGGGTTCTCAGTGGTCGCGCCCACCAGCGTGATCAGACCGTCCTCCATATGCGGCAGGAAGCTGTCCTGCTGCGCCCGGTTGAACCGGTGGATCTCATCGACGAACAGCAACACGCTGCGGCCCCGGCGGCGCTCGGCGCGGGCCGTCTCGAAGGTTTTCCGAAGCTCGGCGACGCCACTGAAAATCGCGCTGATTTGGATGAAGCTGAGCCCCACCCGCGCCGCCAGGAGACGCGCGACGGTGGTTTTCCCCACGCCCGGCGGGCCCCACAGGATCACGGAGCCGAGCCGCCCCGCCGACAGCATGCGCCCGAGCGGGCCGTCTGCGCCCAAGAGATGCTCCTGGCCCACCACCTCTTCCAGCGTTGTCGGCCGGAGGCGGTCGGCGAGCGGGCGCGTCGGATCGTCGACCGGCCCCTCCGGCGCCAAAGGCGCGCCGCCATCGGCGCCGCCGAACAGATCCGCCGTCATCGGATGCGGAAGCTTAGCGGCCGGCCGGCCCGGTCGATCTCCAGGCTGAACAGCCGGGGTTCTTCGGCCACCGCGTCCAACAATTGGTCCACTGTTTCAATGTCGAAGCCGTTGTAATTGCGGATTAGATCGCCGCCGCGCAGCCCATAGCGCGCCGAGGGTCCCCGCGCCTGCAGCACCACGACGCCCCGCGCGGCCCCAAGCGCGCGCGCCGCGCGGCGGTCCAGCCCGGCGGCCAGCTCCTCCGCCAGAGCGGGGTTCAGATTGGCGACGCCGAGCCCGGTGAGGCTGGCGCGCCCAGTGATCTCCGTCTCCTCCCGCGGCGGGATCTCGGGCGCCGCCACCAGACGGATCTGCACGTCGCGCTCACGGCCGCGCCGCAGCACGCCCAGCGTCGCCGTCGCCCCGACGCCCAAGGTGCTCAGCCGGAAGGTGAGTTCGCCCGCATCCTCAATGGGCTCGCCTTCCACTGAGAGCACCACCGCGCCCGCCTCCAGCCCCGCCTGGGCGAAGGGGCTGCCCGGCGCCACATCGGCCAAAATCACGCCCTGGGGCCGGCGAAGGCCCAGGGCGGCCGCGGTTTCATTGTCCACCGTTTGCGCGTCCACGCCGAGCCAGGGGCGGCTCAGGCGCATGGCCCCGGAGCGCGCTTGGCGCACCGCCTGGGCCGCCAGCGTCGCCGGGATCGCGAAGCCAATGCCGTTGGAGCCGCCGGACCGGGTGAGAATCGCGCTGTTCACGCCGACGAGCCGGCCGCGCATGTCCACCAACGCGCCGCCTGAATTGCCCGGATTGATGGCCGCGTCGGTTTGCAAGAACGTCTGCCCGCTCGACGAGGTGCGCGCCGTGGCGGAGAGGATGCCGGACGTCACCGTCTGGCCGACGCCGAACGGGTTGCCGATGGCCAGCACCAGATCGCCCACTTCCAACGCGTCGCTGTCGCCGAAGGGGAGGGTGGGCACCTCCTCCGCGCCTTGCAGCTGCAGCACAGCCAGATCGGATTTTTCATCCGCCAGCAGGATCTCCGCGGCGAATTCGCGCCGGTCGTTGAGCGCCACGGTGATCTCCACGGCGCCGGCGATCACATGCTGATTGGTGACCACCAAACCATCCTCAGTGACGATCACGCCGGAGCCGAGCGATTGCTCCAGGCGCCTGCGGCTCATGCGGGGGCCGCCGAAGCGACGCATGAAGCGGTCGAAGAACGGGTCTCCCATCAGCGGCGAGCGCCGCGCGGCGACTTGCTTTTGCGCGAAGATGTTCACGACCGCCGGCGCGGCGCGTTTCACCACCGGCGCATAGGATAGCTGGATTTCAAGCTCGGAGGTCGGCGCCGCACGGACATCTTGCGCTGTCGCGGGGCTGGCCGTCACCGCAATGGCGATCGCGGCGCAACCAGTGAGTGCGGCGCGGGTCGCGCGCCTTAGACGCTCTGTCGAGCCCATTCGACATCTCCCATGCCGACGCGCCCCCTCACAAATGCGCCCGCCTCAGCGATAGAGGCGCGGCGCGGCGTCATTTCCCTATTCGTCGGCGTCTTCCTCGGCCAGGCGCGCCCGGTCGACGGCGCCTTTCGCCTCGACGTCCCGCTCGACGAATTCGATGATCGCCATCGGGGCCATGTCGCCATAGCGAAAGCCGGCCTTGATGACGCGCGTATAACCGCCTTGGCGGTCTTTGTAGCGCTCGGCGATGGAGGAGAAGAGCTTCCGCACCGCCGGGTCCTGCTTGATGCGCGAGGCCACCAGGCGGCGCGCATGCAGGTCTCCGCGCTTGCCGAGCGTCACTAGCTTTTCCACGATCGGCCGCAGCTCCTTCGCTTTTGGCAGCGTGGTTTTGATCTGCTCATGCTCGATCAGGGAACAGGCCATGTTGGCGAACATCGCTTTGAGGTGGCTCGCCGTGCGGTTCAGTTTTCTGTAGCCATTTCCGTGGCGCATCGGTCGTCTCCGGTGTTCGGCGCGCGGCGCGCTTTTAGCGGCTCGCGCTGGGTTTTATGCTTTGTCCGGCGCGTGCTCCGGAGGGGAGCCGCGCCTCCTTGGGCGTCCGCCAGGCGCGCGCCCGCCGGTCGCCGATCTCAAACCGCCATGCGCGGCGGCTTAGAACTGATCCTCGAACTTCTTGGCCAGCTCCTCGATATTCTCAGGCGGCCAGTCCTGAATCTCCATGCCGAGATGCAGTCCCATATTGGTCAGCACCTCCTTGATCTCGTTGAGCGATTTGCGCCCGAAATTCGGCGTGCGCAACATCTCCGCCTCGGTCTTCTGGATGAGATCGCCGATATAGACGATGTTATCGTTCTTCAAGCAGTTGGCCGAGCGCACCGAGAGTTCCAGCTCGTCCACCTTCTTCAGCAGCAGCGGGTTGAAGTCCACGCCGTCGTCGCTGCTCTCGCTGCGGTCTTCGACGCGCGGCTCTTCGAAGTTGATGAAAGACTGCAGTTGGTCCTGGAGGATCCGCGCGGCGTAGGCCACGGCGTCATCGGGCTTCACCGAACCGTCGGTCTCCACCGTCAGAGACAGCTTGTCATAGTCGAGCACTTGGCCCTCGCGGGTCGGCTCGACCTTATAGGAGACGCGCTTCACCGGGCTGAACAGCGCGTCGACCGAGATCATGCCGATGGGCGCGTCCTCGGGGCGCGCCTTATCCGCCGCCACATAGCCTTTGCCCGTTTCCGCGGTCAGCTCCATATGCAGCTCCGCGCCGCTGTCCAGGTTGCAGATCAGATGGTCCGGGTTGAGGATCTCCACCCCGGCCACGTCGGAAATGTCCTGCGCCTTCACCGGCCCAGGGCCCTTCGCGCGCAGCGTCAGGCGCTTAGAGCCTTCCACATCCATGCGGATCGCGACGCCCTTCACATTGAGCACGATGTCCGTGACGTCCTCGCGTACGCCTGCGACGGAGGAGAACTCATGGAGAACCCCGTCGATTTGGATCGCGGTGACCGCCGAGCCCTGCAGGCTCGAGAGCAGCACGCGGCGGAGCGCGTTTCCCAAGGTCAAGCCGAAGCCCCGCTCCAGCGGCTCCGCCACCAATGTGGCGACGCGCTTCGGATCTTTTCCGGGCTCGATCTCCAATTGGTTGGGGCGGATCAGTTCTTTCCAGTTTTTATCGATCACAGCGTCGACCTCCATTCTTGCGCGGCCCGGTGATCGTACGCGCCGCGCGTCCCGAGGATCTTAAATGCCATGAGCCCGCGAGGCCCGTGGATCCTGCACGGATCGCTCTGAGGCCTGCGAGCTCTGCAAAACAAAAGGCCCGCGCCGCTTTGCGCGGCGGGGGTAGAGCGCGTTAGACGCGGCGCCGTTTCGGCGGCCGGCAGCCATTATGCGCGATGGGGGTCACATCACGGATCGCGGTCACTTGGAACCCCACGGCTTGTAAGGCGCGCAATGCGCTCTCGCGCCCCGATCCTGGGCCCTGAACGTTCACCTCGAGCGTGCGCATGCCATGCTCTTGCGCCTTGCGGCCCGCGTCCTCAGCGGCGACCTGAGCCGCGTAGGGCGTCGACTTGCGCGACCCTTTGAAGCCCATATGCCCGGCGGACGACCAGGAAATGGTGTTCCCTTGCGCGTCGGCGATGGTGATCATCGTGTTGTTGAACGACGCGTTCACGTGGCAGACGCCGGACGAGATATTTTTGCGCTCTTTGCGCTTAGTGCGCTGTTTTTCGCGGGCCATGGGCGCTCAGATCCTTACTTCTTCTTGCCGGCGATCGGCTTGGCTGGCCCCTTGCGGGTGCGCGCGTTGGTGTGGGTGCGTTGACCGCGCACGGGCAAACCGCGGCGGTGCCGCAGGCCGCGATAGCAGCCGAGATCCATCAGACGTTTCACATTGACCGCCACCTGGCGTCGGAGATCGCCTTCAACGGTGAAATTCTGGTCGATGTGCTCGCGGATCTGCGACACTTCCGCGTCCGACAATTCGTTGACGCGACGGCTTTCGTCGACGCCCACGGCCGCCAGGATCGACTTGGACGAATTGCGCCCAATGCCGTGGATATACGTCAGGGCGATCAGCGCCCGTTTTCCCGTGGGAATATTTACGCCCGCAATGCGCGCCACGTCTTATCTCCTTATGCGAGAAGCCGGGGGTATCCACGCTTCCCCAAATTAAGTCAACCGCCTGCGCTCGTTTCAGCCCCAGGCGGCCTGTGTCGTCTGTCTGTTTGGTCTTTGGCGTCAGGCCCCCAGGGCGCTCTCCATTTGGCTGGCGACATCCGCGATGGCGGCCATACCGTCGACCCCGCGCAGCTTTCCCTTGGACCGATAATAGGCGATCAGCGGCGCGGTTTGCGAGTGATAAGCGGTCAGGCGGCTCGCCACGGTTTCGGCGTTGTCATCGGCGCGGCGGATGAATTCGGTGCTGTCGCAGGTGTCGCAAAGCCCCTCCACGGCCGGGCGCTTGGCCGTGTCATGGAAGCCTTCGCCGCATTTCGCACAGGTGAAACGGCCGGAAATGCGGTCCACCAACACGCCGTCATCAACTTGCATCTCGATCACGGCGTCGAGCGGTTGCCCCCGCTCTTCCAACAGACCGTCCAGCGCTTCGGCCTGGGCCACGGTTCGAGGGAAGCCGTCGAAAATCGCGCCTTTGGCGAGGTCGGGTTGCGCCAATCGCTCCCGGACCACATCGATCACGATATCGTCCGAGACCAACTGGCCCGCCTCCATCACCGCCTTGGCTTTCTTGCCGATCTCCGATCCGGAGGCGACGGCGGCGCGCAGCATGTCCCCCGTGGAGAGTTGCACCATGCCGGTGCGCTCTTCGAGGATCCGCGCCTGCGTGCCTTTGCCCGCGCCCGGCGGTCCCAGGAGGATGATGTTCATTTGCGGCGTCCTCCCCGCAGTTTCGATTTTTTGATGAGGCCCTCATATTGGTGGGCCAGCAGATGACTTTGCACCTGTGAGATCGTGTCCATGGTCACGCTGACGACGATCAACACCGACGTGCCGCCGAAATAGAACGCGACCCCGAGGTTCGAGATCAACAGCTCGGGCAACAGACACACCAGCGTTAGATAAATGGCGCCGACCACCGTGAGCCGCGTCAAAACGAAGTCCAGATATGCGGCGGTGTTTTTGCCGGGCTTCACGCCCGGAACATAGCCGCCATGCTTCTTGAGATTGTCGGCCACTTCCTCCGGATTGAAGACGATGGCGGTGTAGAAGAAGCAGAAGAAGATGATCAGCCCGGCGAACAGCGCCAGGAACAGCGGCGAGCCCCGCCCCAGATAGGCGGTTATCTCGCCGATGAGGCCAGCGTCCGCGCCTTGGGCTTGGAAGCCCGCCACTGTCGCCGGCAACAGCAGCAGCGACGATGCGAAGATCGGCGGGATCACGCCAGCCGTGTTCACCTTCAAAGGCAGATGCGAGCTGTCGCCCTTGTAGACGCGCTGGCCGATCTGCCGCTGCGGATATTGGATGAGGATCCGCCGCTGCGCGCGCTCCACGAACACCACGAACGCGATCACGGCGATGGCCATCAGGATCACGCCGATCACAATAATGGCGCTGCCGGAGGTGCGCTGGGTCTCAAAGAACTGCGCCAGCGCCGCGGGCAATTCCGCGATGATGCCGACAAAGATGATCAGCGAAATGCCGTTGCCGACGCCGCGGGCGGTGATCTGCTCGCCAAGCCACATCAGCATCACTGTGCCGCCCACCAGCGTGATCACCGCCGACGCGGTGAAGAAGGGGCCCGGATCCAGCGCGATGCCCTGCGCCTGTATGCCGTAGGCGACGCCGTAGGCCTGCAGCGTCGCCAGGATCACCGTCCCATAGCGGGTGTATTGGTTGATCTTCTTGCGCCCGCTCTCGCCTTCCTTCTTGAGGGCTTCAAGCGACGGCACCATCGTTGTCATCAGCTGCATGATGATCGATGCGGAGATGTAGGGCATGATGCCGAGGGCGAAGATCGCCATCCGACCGATCGCGCCGCCCGAGAACATGTTGATCACGCCGAGAACGCCGTCTCGGGCTTGCTCCACCAGCGCTTGCAGCTCCACAGGGTTCACCCCGGGCAACGGAATGT
Organism: Pseudomonadota bacterium; assembly: GCA_039198535.1. Lineage (GTDB taxonomy): Bacteria > Pseudomonadota > Alphaproteobacteria > Rhodobacterales > Rhodobacteraceae > JALEGB01. Next base: position 2,177 of record JBCCTM010000058.1, on the reverse strand, counting down.
AGGTGCCGAGCCGGTAGACAATCAGGATCACCAGCGTGAACAGGATGCGCTGCTGGAGCTCCTTCGCCTTTGAGAACGTGCTCCAGCTGATATTCGCGGCCAGCTGTTCTGCGGCGGACGCCATCGGCAGTGTTCCTCACCAGATCGGGCGGCCTACGAGGCCGGCTCCGCGCCAGCCCCCGCCCGTTTCAATCATGGAGCCGAGAGGCCCGTCGCCTCAAGCCCCAGTAACGGCCCCAGGGACAAAAGGTCCAGGTGAGCGGCCAGGTTAGCCGCCGCTTCGCCGGAAAGCCCGGGCCATCACTTGCGGGCTTTGGCGCGTTCGCGACGCTTCTCGGCTTTCGCGGCCTTCTCCTCGGGCGTCAAGGGCGGCTGCGTCAAGGTCACCGACCCGCCGGCCGCGCCGACCGCCTTCATGGCGGACTGGCTCGCGCCGGAGATCGAGAGGGTGAGCGCCGTCGACAGCGCGCCCTCGCCCAAAAGGCGCACGCCATCCTTGATGCGACGGACGACGCCGCGCGCCTCCAGCGTGGCCTCGTCCAGGGTTTCGCCCGCCTTGATCTTGCCAGCCTCCACGGCCGCCTGGAGCGTGCCGAGGTTGATCACGGCGAACTCCTTGCGAAACGGGTTGTTGAAGCCGCGCTTCGGCAGGCGCCGATGGAGCGGCATTTGCCCGCCCTCAAAGCCCTTAATGGCCACCCCGGAGCGGGAGGTTTGACCCTTCATGCCCCGGCCGCCCGTCTTGCCCTTGCCGGAGCCCGGGCCGCGGCCGACGCGCATCCGGCGCTTCGCGGCGCCAGGATTGTCGCTCAGTTCGTTCAAACGCATCTCGCGTCACTCCTTTCGCCCGAGCCCGCCCGACGCCCGATGGGCGCGCCGGACGGCAGAGGCGCCGCGCAGCGGTCTCAGCCGCGCTCCTCGATGATCTCAACCATGTGGCTCACCTTGCGGATCATGCCGCGCACTGCGGGCGTGTCCTCAAGCTCGCGCACGCGGTGCATCTTGTTGAGCCCCAGGCCCACCAACGTAGCCCGCTGATCCGCCGGGCGACGGATCGGGCTGCCGATCTGCTTAATGACGATGGTTTTCTTCTTCGCCGCCATGCCGTTTCACTCCAACTGTCTGGTCCGCGCGCGCCACTCAGGCTTCCGCGGCTTCGCCGTCGCCGGACTTCGCCTCAGCGTCGCGGCGTTTTGGCAGCACATCGCCCACCTTCTTGCCGCGCCGGGCCGCCACCATGCGGGGCGAGTTCTCCTTCTTCAGCGCGTCAAAGGTGGCGCGCACCATGTTGTAGGGGTTCTGGCTGCCGAGGGACTTGGCCACCACGTCCTGGATGCCAAGCGTCTCGAACACCGCGCGCATCGGGCCGCCGGCGATAATGCCGGTGCCCTGCGGCGCGGAGCGCATGATCACCTTGCCGGCGCCCCAGCGCCCCTCGATGTCATGGTGGATCGTGCGGCCTTCGCGGAGCGGCACTCGGATCATCTGATGCTTGGCCTGCTCAGTGGCCTTCCGGATCGCCTCCGGCACCTCCTTGGCTTTACCATGGCCAAAGCCAACGCGGCCCCGCTGGTCTCCCACCACCACGAGGGCGGCGAAGCCGAAGCGCCGGCCGCCCTTGACCACCTTGGCCACGCGGTTGATGTGCACCAGCTTGTCGACGACCTCGTTGTCCCGGTCGTCGTCACGCCCGCCGCGGTCTCTGCGATCCTCACGCGCCATGCCAGGCGTCCTCCTTTAGAACTTTAGCCCGCCCTCGCGGGCGGCGTCGGCGAGGGCTTTGACCCGGCCGTGGAACAGATAAGAGCCGCGGTCGAAGAACACTTCCTCCACCCCGGCTTTCTTCGCGCGCTCGGCGATCAACGCGCCCACCTTGCTGGCGGCGTCGATGTTGCGCTTGCCTTTGAGCTTCAGCGCCGGCTCCACAGTCGACGCCGCCGCGAGCGTCGCGCCTTGGCGGTCATCGATCACCTGGGCGTAGATGTTCTGGCTGGACCGGAACACTGACAGGCGCGGCCGATCCGAGGCCAAACGCTTGAGTTTGTTGCGCACCCGAAGTCGTCGCCGGGTCGCGATCATGTGTTTCTTGAGGGGCATCCCGCGTCTCCGGCGTTACTTCTTCTTCCCTTCCTTACGGAAGATGTATTCATCGACATAGCGGACGCCCTTGCCTTTAT
>JBCCTM010000057.1:0-13652 GCA_039198535.1 Pseudomonadota bacterium | reverse complement strand
CGGAGAAGGCGGCCAGCAAATGGACCAGGATACGCGTATGGAGATGAGGGACCAAATGATGGATCTCCGTATCGCCAAAGACAAAGAATTGAAAACGGTGCTCAATAAGGATCAGTTCAAGGCCTGGAAGAAAATGCAAAAACAGCGTCAGGAGCAGAGAGGTCAGCGTGGCGGCGGTCCTGGTGGCCAGGGCGGGCGTCCAGAAGGACCTCCTCCAGGTGGCGGACGCTAATAGCGAAGCCCAGATCGCGACATAAAATACCACTATGCAGAATCTTAGAACCTTTGGGCTATTGTCCTTTTTGATGATAGCCTTCCAGCTAACCTATGCCCAACAAGCCGAGTTGAAAGGCCGCTTCATGGACACGACGCGGCAGAATTTCCTGCAATCCATGGAGATCAGCTGCTTCTCCTTCGTGGACGTCGCCAAGCGCGCCCAGCCGCTGATGAAAGATCGCGGCGGCTCTATCTTGACCATGACTTATCTCGGCTCTGAGCGCGTCATGCCGAATTACAACGTCATGGGCGTCGCTAAAGCGGCGCTTGAGGCCAGCATGCGGTATTTGTCCTTCGATCTCGGGGCGGATGGCGTGCGCGTCAACGCACTGTCGCCCGGGCCAATGCGGACCTTGGCGGGCTCCGCCATTGGCGGGGCGCGAAAGGTCTATCGGGAGACAGCGGAGAACGCGCCGCTGCGCCGTAACGCTTCGCTCGACGATGTGGGCGGGGCCGCCCTCTACGCCCTCTCGGATCTTGGCGCGGGGATGACCGGTCAAGTGATCTATGTGGACGCCGGCTATCACGTGATGGGCATGGCGGCGGAGGACAACCTGCGCGACTAGCGCGCCGGGCGGACGGGCCGGCTGCGCGTGGCGAATATCCTTGAAGACACGACCGCAGGGGGCGGCGAGCGGAGCAGTACGGCATGACCGCGATCATGATGGCGTCGGCCGCCCTTGCTCTCTACCTCGTCATGGTGCTCCCCGCGCTCGACGGGCGGCGCTGGTCCATGGCGCTGGATCTCAGCCGCAACAGCCTGATCTTCGCCGTGCTGGGCGTCGGGGTGATCTCACTGCTGTTCTGGCGACAGATCGAGCTCGTGCCGATCCTCCTCTTGATCGTCGCCGTCCATGAGTATGGCCATGTCCTCGCCTTTCGGTTGGCCGGCCATCCGCGCCCCGTCTTCCGCCTCATGCCGTTTGGCGGCGTCGCCTTCTCCGATCGCCGCTCGAAAAGCCAGGCGGAGAACGCTTTCATCGCGCTGATGGGACCGGGCTTTTGCATCCCGCTGATGCTTGCGGCCTTGGTCGCCATCGCCGTCACTTTGCCCGAAGGCGCGTCCATGCAGTGGTCCTCCACGACGCTGCGCTGGGAAGTGGCCATGCCGGGATCCGCCCGCCTCGACGCCTATGAAGCGGCGGTAATTTGGGCGGCCATTGCGACGCTGCAGTGGTCTGCGCTTCTGAATTTTTTGAACTTATTCCCGTTCTACCCGCTCGATGGCGGGCGGACCGTTCGATCGGTCGCAAGCCGCCTGGGATGGCGGTTCGCCAGCCGCTTGACCTACGCGCTCACCATCGCGATCGGGGTGCTGGGTCTGCTGGCGGGCAGCATTTTTGTGATCATCGTGGCGGTGATCGGGCTGGCGGCGGCGAAGCAAGAAGAGACGTTGGACCGAAAGCTCGAGCCGATCTCCAACCGCGACATGCTGCTGACGCTCGGCGCCTACCTCACGATGCTCGCCTTCTTCGGATATTACGCGACGCCGCTGCTGGTGCGGTTTGTGCCGGCGCTCGCTCCGTTATTCGGGCCAGGATCATGAGCGCGTGCGGGCGGGGCGCGCTGAGCCCCGCCCGGGTCGCTGTCGATTAGTGGATCGCTCGGCTCACATCGGCGATGATCGAGGGAACCGGCTTGCCGTCGACGTCGATGGACACCTCGGCGTCGCCATTGACCAGCAGGCTGTTGGCCAGCGCCACGCGCATGCTGGCGGCGTCCACGCCTTCCCGCTCAATGGAGGAGATCAACGTCTCGAGCACGGTCTGCACCGCCACGGCCAAGGTTTCCGGGCGCGCCTCCGCGTGGCGTCCGTAGCTCTCGCTGAGCGCAGAGCAGAGCTCGAGCGCAATGTCGCGGGCCGCGTTGGCGTCATGCTGCTGCGGATCCAACGCGCGGTTTGATCCGGCTTCGATCACCGCGCTGAGGGAGATCCGCTGGCCTGGCGCCGCGCTGGCGGTCGCCGTGGCGTCGCCCATCTGGTCGTGCTTGCTGTCAGTCATGTCGCGATCCCTTCCGCTCAATGGTTGTGCGTCGGATCGCAAGTTCGCTGCCAAGGCGAATCGCCGCAGAGCTGTGCCGTATCAGCACAGTTCTATGGGTCGGGGCGCCTCTCAAACCGGAATGCGCCGCACGGTCGGCGGACAGAGCAGCTCAGTGATGGGATCAGATCCGCTCTTCCCGGAGCAGGATCGACGGGAAGAGCGCGCACGGAACGAGAAAAGGGGCGCGCAGCGAAAAGCCACGCGCCCCTTCCTCTATAGCTGCGGGTCGAGCCCGCGCGCTCGCTTACTCGTCCCGCGGGATCTCTGCGCCGGTGCTCTGGTCGACAACCTTCATGGAGAGACGGACCTTGCCGCGATCATCGAAGCCCAAGAGCTTCACATAGACGTTCTGCCCCTCCTTCAGATGATCCCGCGGCATGTCGCCCTTCCGCGCGCCGGTGATCTGACTGACATGCACCAGGCCGTCCTTCGCGCCGAAGAAGTTCACGAAGGCTCCGAAATCCATGATCTTCACCACCTTGCCCTGGTAGATCTCGCCCACCTCCGGCTCAGAGGTGATGGACAGGATCTTCTTCTTGGCGATCTCGATCTTCTCGAGATCGGCGCTGGCGATTTTCACCGTGCCGTCGTCATTGATGTCAATCTTGGCTCCGGACTCTTCCACGATCGAGCGGATGGTCTTGCCTCCCGAGCCGATCACTTCGCGGATTTTGTCCGTTGGGATCGACAGCATCTCGATGCGCGGCGCGTGGCTCGAAAACTCCTTGCGGCCCTCCGACAGCGCCTTGGCCATCTCGCCGAGGATGTGCTTGCGCCCATCATGGGCCTGGGCCAGCGCCTGCTTCATGATCGCCTCGGTGATGCCGGCGACCTTGATGTCCATCTGAAGGCTGGTCACGCCTTCCTCGGTGCCGGCCACCTTGAAGTCCATGTCGCCGAGATGGTCCTCATCGCCGAGGATGTCCGTGAGCACCGCGAAGCGCCCATCCGTCTCCAAGATCAGACCCATCGCCACGCCGGCCACAGCGCGCTTCAGCGGCACGCCAGCGTCCATCATCGCGAGGCTGCCGCCGCAGACGGTGGCCATGGACGAGGAGCCGTTCGATTCTGTGATCTCGGAGACCACCCGGATCGTGTACGGGAACTCGAACGGTGGCGGCAGCACCGCCTTCAGCGCCCGCCAAGCGAGCTTGCCGTGGCCGATCTCGCGGCGGCCGGGCGAGCCCATTCGGCCCGTCTCGCCCACGGAATAGGGTGGGAAGTTGTAATGCAGCAGGAAGCGCTCGCGGTATTCGCCTTCGAGCGCGTCGATGATCTGCTCGTCATCGCCGGTGCCGAGCGTCGCCACGCAGATCGACTGCGTCTCGCCCCGGGTGAACAACGCCGAGCCATGGGTGCGCGGCAGGAAGCCCACCTGGCTCTCGATGCCGCGGACGGTGCTTAGATCCCGGCCATCGATGCGCTTGCCCGTCTCGATGATGGAGCCGCGCACGATCTCCTGTTCGAGCTTCTTGAAGCAATCGTCGACCGCGGCGCCGTCGGCCGCGTCATCCTCGGCCAGGCCTTCCATCAGCGCGACCTTGGCCTCGCCGATTTTGCCCTGACGCTCCTGCTTATCAATGGTGGAGAACGCGTCCCGCAATTTGGGCTCCGCCAGTTCGCGCACCTTGGGCATGAGCGCCGAGCGGTCCGGCGGGGTGTAATTCCACGGCTCCTTCGCCGCTTCTTCCGCGAGGCCGATGATCAGGTCGATAACCGGTTGGATGGCCTTATGGCCGAACATCACCGCGCCGAGCATCTCCTCTTCGGAAAGCTCGTCCGCCTGGCTCTCGACCATCATCACGGCGTCGCCGGTGCCGGCCATCACCAGATCGAGCCGGCTGTCTTTTAGATCGTCCTGGCTCGGGTTGAGCAGATACTCCCCCTTGTCGAAGCCCACGCGCGCGGCCCCGATGGGCCCCAGGAACGGCACGCCGGAGAGCGTCAACGCGGCGCTGGCGCCGATCATGGCGACGATGTCGGGGTCATTTACGAGGTCGTGGCTCAGCACCGTGAGCACCACCTGCACCTCGTTTTTGAAGCCCTCAGCAAACAGCGGACGGATCGGACGGTCGATCAAGCGCGAGGTGAGGACCTCTTTTTCGCTCGGACGCCCCTCCCGCTTGAAGAAGCCGCCAGGGATCTTGCCCGCGGCGAAGGTCTTTTCCTGATAGTTGACGGTGAGCGGGAAGAAGTCCTGCCCGGGCCGGGGCGACTTCGCCGCCACAACCGTTGCGAGCACCGTGGTCTCGCCCATGGTTGCGAGCACTGCGCCATCCGCCTGGCGCGCCACGCGCCCCGTCTCGAGGATCAGCGTCTCGCCGCCCCACTGCATTTCTTTGCGTTTAATCTCAAACATTCTGCATTCCTTACAGAGACCGCCGGATTGCGGCCCCCTTGCGCCAGCGGCCGCGTCACATCGCGCGGCGCGCCGGCTGGCCAACGTCGAAGCCCGGGCGGCGAGGCCACTGCCGCGCGGGCGTGTGGGCGGACGCTCCGCCCTGGGCCAGGCGCCGGCCCATCCGGCCGCCTGTCCAAATGAAAACGCGCCCTTGCGGGGGCGCGTCATCCGTTCAAACCGAGGTCACTTCCGGATCCCAAGGGTTTGGATCAATTTCGTGTAGCGACTTTCATCGACGCTCTTCACGTAATCCAGCAGCTTTCGACGGCGCGACACCATCTTCAGCAAACCGCGTCGAGAGTGATTGTCTTTGCCATGCACTTTGAAGTGTTCGGTCAGATTGGCGATCCGTTCCGTGAGGATCGCCACTTGGACCTCCGGCGAACCGGTGTCGCCGTCTTTGGTGGCGAAATCTTTGATAACAGCGCCTTTGCGCTCAGCCGTTATCGACATCAGGCGTCGTCTCCATTGCTCTCAAGAGCGAGCCTCGCCCTGTTGCGGGCTCGCGAACACGCGCGTCGGATGAAAGGATCCCGCCTTGTAGACGCCAATGGCGACCGGTTCGCCCCCATGGGAGGTCCACACCGCGTCGCCATAGGAAAGATCCGCTCCCGCAAGCGCTCCAACGACCGGGGTGGCGCGACCCTGTCGGATCTGCGCCGCCGCTCCACCGTCAACGGCCATGGCCGGGATGTCGTCCAGCCCCGCCGCCACCGGCAACAACCGATCGTCAGCGCCGTCGCTATCGCGCATTTCCTCCAACATTTCAATCGAGATGGCGCGGTCGAGCGCGAAGGGGCCGGCCGACACGCGGCGGAGCGCCGTCACATGGCCGTGGCAGCCGAGCTGAACGCCTAAATCCCGTGCGATGGCGCGCACATAGCCGCCTTTGCCGCAGCTCATCTCGAAGACCGTATGGTCGGCGTCGAGCGTCTCCATACGGCGCAGCCGCTCCACCCAGATCGGCCGGGTGGCCAGCTCAGGAGCCGCGCCGTCTCGGGCGAGATCATAGGCCCGCTCTCCATCGATTTTCACCGCGGAGAAGGCGGGCGGCCGCTGCTGAATTTGACCTTCAAACCGGGGCAGGGCCGCGTCGATTTCCGCCTCGCTCGGCCGCGCGTCAGACTGGGCCACGATCTCGCCATCCGCGTCATCGCTGTCGCGCGCTTCGCCCCACTTCACGGTGAAATGGTAAGTCTTCAGCCCGTCCTGCGCGTACGGGACCGTCTTGGTCGCCTCGCCGAACGCAACCGCGAGCACCCCGGTCGCCAACGGGTCCAAGGTGCCCGCATGGCCGGCTTTGCGCGCTTGCAGCGCCCAGCGCGCCTTCGAGACCACCTCCGTCGAGCCCATGCCGGCGGGTTTATCGATGACCAGCCAGCCGTCGATCGCCCGCCCCTTCTTCCGCCGCGGCATCGCCTCGCCTCCCTTTGTCGAAGGCGACGGGGTACTGTGAACGCGTAGGCTATGCAACGAAGTTTATTGAGTTTATTGGGGTACCAAATAAATTAGATAAATCACTTTAGAGGCCGCCCTGTGGACCCTGCCCAAAATCCCTTCGCGCCGGGAGCTGGTTTTCAACCACCAGAGCTCGCTGGACGCTCTAAAGTGCTCAACGGGGCAGATATCGCCGTCCAGCGCGTGATGAAGTGCCAACCCTCCCGCGGCAAACTGCTGCTTGGACTTAGAGGTGTAGGCAAGACAGTACTGATCAATAGAATTTATCAAAAGGCACACGATGCAGGGGCGCAGACGATAAGGATCGAGGCGCCAGAGGGCGGCAACCTTGCCAGACTGATTATTCCTCAAATTCGTAGGACAATATTTGACTTAGATTTGCTTCAGCGGGCTGGTAATTATTTGAGAAATGCGAAATCAGCTCTCCGGAACTTTGCGTCAATCTTCCATGTTTCTTATGAGGGGTTAGACTTTGGTGTCACAGCGTCCCCGGGAACCGCAGACAGCGGGGATTTAACGGTCGATTTGCCGGAGCTCTTGCTGGTCGTCGCGCGCGCGGCAAAGGAGCGCGACACCGCGATGATCCTGTTTATAGACGAGGTTCAATATCTTCGCTCCGACGAATTGTCCGCGCTTGTCCTTGCGAGCCATCTCTCAAGCCAGGATGGGCTGCCGTTGCTGATTTTTGGGGCAGGTCTGCCTCAGGTCGCGGCTCTCGTCGGAAACGCCAAATCCTACGCCGAGAGGCTGTTCGACTACCCTGAGATCGGCCCGCTCGACGATCGCGCGGCGGACGCCGCAATACGAAAGCCCTGCGCGGTCCTCGGTCTCGAATTTCACGACGCGGCCCTCGCTGAGATCAGAGCAATTACGCAGAACTACCCGTATTTCCTACAGGAATGGGGATCCCACATCTGGAACTATGTGAGTCAGGATCCTGTGAAAGCAGGCGATGTTCAGGCTGTCTCTCCAACCGTTATCCGGCACCTTGATGAAAACTTTTTCAGGGTGCGTTTCGACCGCCTGACGCCCCTGCAACAGAAATACCTTCGAGCAATGGCGGAGCTTGGACCGGGTCCCTACAAAACCGGGGAGATCGCCGCAGCGCTTGAATGCGACCCAAAAAGTGTGGCGCCAACTCGCGGACAATTAATCAAGCTTGGTATGGTTTGGAGCCAACGACACGGGGAGACATCATTTACCGTTCCGATGTTTGACGAGTACATGCGTCGACAAATGCCAAAGCTCGAACCGCATGTCCCGAAGCCGCGAAGCAAGGGTTAGCGCTCATCTCCCGCCTCGCCCCGGAGAACCCAGAGTATGAGCCGCGCTGGGCGGAGATCATGGAAGCGGCGGGCGCTCCGGCTCCGCTGGTCTACGCGCCGCCCGAAAGCGCGCCGCGCGTGCTCCATGAGGACGCCGCGCTGCTGGCGGTCGACAAGCCGGCGCTGTTGTTGACGGTGCCCGGCAAAGCGGCGGCGTTGGCGGATTGTCTGGAAAGCCGGGTGCGTCTGCAGCGGCCCGACGCGCGCATTGTGCATCGGTTGGACCGACCCACCTCGGGCGTCGTGGTTATGCCGCGCACGGCGGAGGCGCACCGCCATATCGGCCTGCAATTCGAACGGCGCCAGGTCCGCAAACGCTATATAGCGCGGGTGGCCGGGCGGCCGTCGGAGGACGCGGGAAGCATCAACGCGCCGCTCTGCGGAGACTGGCCGCGGCGGCCGCTACAAATGGTGCATTTCACCCATGGCAAACCGGCGCGGACCGAATGGCGGGTGCTGGCCCGGGAGCCCGGCGGGGTGACCCGCGTCGTCCTATGGCCCGCAACCGGGCGCACCCATCAGCTGCGCGTGCACATGGCGTGGCTCGGCAGCCCCATTCTCGGCGATGAATTCTACGCGCCGCCGGAGGTCCGAGCTGCGGCGCCCAGGCTTCAACTGCACGCGGCGGAACTGAGCCTGCGCCATCCCGAAGACGGCGCCGCGCTGACGCTCTCAGCCCCGTGCCCGTTCTAACGTCGTCGGCGTCGCGGGTTCAGGGCTCCGCATCGTTCGCGGTCGCGTCGTCCGACGGGTCCGCGGGTTTGGCTAGATCGCGACGGACTTCCTCCTGATCGAGAAGCCGGCGCGTCTCATCCATGCGATCGAAACTGTCATCCCGCTGAAAATGCAGCTCAGGGGTGTATTTGAGCGTCACGGCGCGGCCGAGAAGGGCGCGCAAGCCGCCGCGATTGCGCCGCAGGGCCTCCAAAGCGGCGTCGGCGTCGCGACCGCCCAGCGGCAGGACATACACGGTCGCCTGCTTGAGATCGGGGCTGGCCCGGACCTCCGTCACCGTGATGGAATGGCGCGCCAAGTCGGGATCATGGGCGTCGCCGCGCATGAGAATGTCGGAGAGCGCCCGGCGAAGGCTCTCGCCGACCCGCTGCTGGCGCTGGCTCGGCCCTTTTGCGGAAGGCCCAGCGGCGGCTGCGCCGAGCCCAACGCCGGGCGTCTCCATCCGCCGCCTTGGCCGCCGTTTCGCCATCCGATGCGCCGCTCCCTTCGCTTTCTTGCGCCAACGCGCGAACTAGCCGCAGGCGCTCAAAAAATCTCGGACGCGCCGGCTGGAGACGCGCGGGAAATCAAGCGAAAAGGCCGAGATGTCGGCGTCCTCCACCAATTGTCCCGTCATGGTGACATCCAGCGATCCTGCGTAGCTCTGCAATATCTCACGCAGCGTTTCTTCGGCATCCTTGCTCACGAACGCGCGGGACACCAGGAAACCATCGGCGACCGTGGTGTAGGCGAACATCTGCAACGGGGCGGGCAAGCCCGCACCCTGATCGTCGCCCGCGCGCGGGGCGAGCACCAGAGTGTTGCCCGTGCCCAGATTATCGAGTTCTGGGCTGAAGCGGGAGATGGTGATCATGAAGGGAGACCAGCGCGGATCTTGCGCGGCGATCTCCGGATCGCACCGCACCGCCAGGGCCGTCTCCTGCGCGTCGAGATTGGTGACGAACAGTTGCGCCACCAGCGGACCCTGCTCCACCAGGCGCCACGCCATCGCCTGACCCGCCGCCGCGTAGGTCGCCAGCGCCACCGCGGACGCCATCGCCAGCGTCCGAACCCGCATCCCCCACAGCTTCATCGCGCACCCCTTTTCAATCCCATCAGCCCTCAGACCATCTCGCCGTCCACACTCAATCGCAGGCGGGCGCAAACCACGCCTGTGCAGGGATCATGCGAGGGGAGGCCGAGATGGGCCGCGGACAGGGCCAATTAGAGGCTGCGCTCGATCTCCTGGGTCTCGAAGATCTCGATCACATCGCCCTCGCGAATGTCGTCATACCGCTCAAACGCCATGCCGCATTCCTGGCCGGAGGGCACTTCCTTCACCTCGTCCTTGAAGCGCTTCAAGGTCTTCAGCTTGCCCGTGTGGATGACGACATTGTCCCGCAAGAGGCGGACGCCGGCCTCGCGACGCGCCACGCCCTCCGTGACTTCGCAGCCCGCCACCTTTCCGACGCCAGTGATGTTGAACACCTGCTTGATCGCCGCGTAGCCGATGAACGTCTCGCGCACTTCCGGCGACAGCAGCCCCGACGCGGCGTCTTTGATGTCGTCCACCAGATCGTAGATGATCGAGTAATACCGGATCTCCACGCCCTTTTGCTGCGCCGCATCACGGGCTGGCGCGTTGGCGCGGACGTTGAAGCCGATGATGGGCGCGCCTGAGGCTTCGGCCAAGGTCACGTCGGATTCGGTCACCGCGCCCACGGCCGAGTGCAACACCTGCACGGCGACCTCTTCATTGCCGATCCGCTCCAACGCTTGGACGATGGCTTCAACCGAGCCTTGCACATCCGCTTTCACGAGGATCGGCAACTTGGCCTGATCGGCGTCTTTCTTCGCCTGGCTCAACAGCTGATCCAGCGTCGCGCGGCCGGCCGTGGCGAGCTTGTTGCGGGCCGAACGCGCTCGATACTCGGAGATCTCCCGCGCCTTGGCTTCGTCCTCGACGACATTCAGCACGTCGCCGGCCTCTGGCGTCGCGTTCAGGCCGAGCACCTCCACGGGCTGCGAAGGGCCAGCGGTTTTCACGCGCTCGCCTTGGTCGTTCACCAGCGCGCGGACCTTGCCCCACACCTCGCCGACCACGAAGATATCGCCGACGGACAACGTTCCCCGCTGTACAAGGACGGTGGCGACGGGGCCGCGCCCGGTCTCCAACTTAGCCTCGATCACAGCGCCTTCCGCCCCGCGATCCGGGTTGGCTTTGAGATCCTGGAGCTCCGCCTGCAGGAGGATGTTCTCGATGATCTGATCCAGGCCCTGACCAGTTAAGGCCGAGACCTCCACATCCAACACGTCGCCGCCCATGCTCTCCACTTGAATATCGTGCTGGAGCAGCTCAACGCGCACTTTCTGGGCGTCCGCGCCGGGCTTATCGACCTTGTTGATCGCCACAATCATCGGCACTTCGGCGGCCTTCGCGTGGCTTATGGCCTCGATGGTCTGCGGCATCACGCTGTCATCGGCGGCGACCACCAAAATGACGATGTCCGTCACCTGCGCCCCGCGCGCGCGCATCGAGGTGAAGGCGGCGTGGCCCGGCGTGTCCAAGAAGGTGATGACGCCGCCCGATTCAGAGGTGACCTGATAGGCGCCGATATGCTGGGTGATCCCACCCGCCTCGCCCGCGACCACATTGGTTTTGCGAAGGGCGTCGAGCAGCGACGTTTTGCCGTGATCGACATGGCCCATGAACGTCACCACCGGCGCGCGCGACTGCTTTTGCGCATCATCGTCATCATCGACGGAGATCACGTCTTCCACATCGGCTTCGGACACGCGGCTCACCCGGTGGCCGAACTCCGTTACGATCAGTTCGGCGGTGTCCTGATCGATGGTGTCGTTGATTCGCACCATCATGCCCATGTTCATCAGAGCTTTGACCACGTCGCCGCCGCGTTCGGTCATGCGCTGGGCCAACTCTTGAACGGTGATCGCTTCGGGTATGACCACGTCACGGTAGACCTTCGCCGGCCGGTCGCCGCCGCCGCTCTGGCCCTTGTTGCGCTTCTGGAGCCGGCGACGCATGGCCGCTTCCGACCGCATACGACCCTGTTCCGCGTCCCCGGAGGTCGCGCGCTGGATCGTGAGCTTCCCGGAGCGTCTCCGGTCATCGCCTTTGCCCCGGCTGGGCGCGGGCCGTTTCGGCGGCTCTGGCGCGCGGGCGCGCAGCGGACGTCGATCCGCATCGTCCGAGCGCGGCGCGGCGCTGCGGGTCTCACCGGGCGCGGCGCGGGGGGCCGATGGGCTCGCCGCAGCCTGCGCGGCCGCGGCGGCCGCATCCTCGGCTTCTTGGCGAAGGCGCTGCTCCTCGGCGGCCTTCTCCTCAGCCTTCCGCGCGGCGATCTCCTCGGCTTCCCGCCGCTTGCGTTCTTCTTCTTCGACCTTGCGCTGGGCTTCCTCGGCGGCGCGCCGTTTGGCGTCCTCCACTTCGCGCTTCTTGCGTTCGACCTCCGCGACCTTCGCCGCCTCGAGCGCCCTCAAGCGACGTTGCGTCTCATCCTCGGAAAGCCCGGCCTCCCGCGCCGCCTTTTTGATGCGGTCCACCGCCGGCGCGGGCGGCGCGGTTTCGGCCGTGTCCTTCGGCTTCACCAACACGCGCTTCCGCGTCTTGGTCTCCACCACGACGGACTTACTCCGGCCATGGCTAAAGGACTGACGAACGCGGCCATCGCCAGCCCCGCCCCTCAGGCCGAGCGGCTTACCACCGCCTCCGGGTCCTGAGCCGCGCCGCCGATCAACCGGGTCTCTATCCGTCATTCCGCCGCCTTTTTCGCCCGCGCCTCTCTGGCGCGTCGTCCCAATTCGCACTCGCTTGACGGCCCCGCCGCCAGCCCTTCCCGCATGCCGGTCGACCCGCTCGCCGCGGGCCATGTCCAAGGCCGTGCCCATGGCCATGTCCAACGCGGATACCGGTCGGCGCGCCGGGAACACTGAAACACCTAGCGACGCCGCCCGCTCAATTTAGGCGCTCGACGCTGGGTTCCGGACCCCGGAAAGGCGGCGCAAATCACGAATCGCGTTCCGCGCCGCTCCGCCATCAACGAGAGCGGCATGTATGACATAAGCGCGACCGAAGGCCAAACCCAATTCGGCCCCGGTCATCGGCGTCAAAACCGCGTCGGGCGGCGCCATCCGACTGAGTTTTCGGCGCCCTTGCTCCGATCCATCCACAGCTTGGAGCAAGGTGATCCCCTGCGCCCGTTCGCTTCCTTCAGGCCCAGCCCATGGGGCCGTCTCAAGCGCCACGCGCACCTTCTCGAATCCCGAGAACGCCGCGCCCGCCTTCCGACAAAGCGCGATCGAGGCGACGGCGCGCTTCAAAAGCAATTGCTCCACTTGTTCCAGCAAATCAGCTGGGGGCTCGACTTGGGCTTTCAAGCCCCGGGCGAACAGCCGTTTCCGAAGCGCCAGCTCCAAAGCGGTCCGATCGGCGGACACCCAGGCCCCCCGTCCGGGCAATTTCTCCGCGAGATCAGGCGTCAACCGTCCGTCGGGGTCGGCGACGAACCGGATCAACGGATCGGTTTCGCCGCTGACGCCCGTGGCGATGCAGCGCCGCTCCGGCGCGTCCCGCCGCTTTTGTCGACCGCCGCGCGCCATGCGACCCGCCCCCCAACGGAACTTACGCCTGCGGGGCCTCGCCGACCCCCTCATCCCCGCCGGCCTCCACGCCGAAGGTCGCCCCCTCCGCATCTTCCTCGGCCGCGTCACCGTCGGCTTCTTCTTCATAGAGAGCGGTCAGCGCCTCCGGATCGACCATGCCCAGCGCCACCCGGGCCGACATGATCAGGTTGCGAGCTTCTTCAATGGTCATGTCGAACTTCTCGAGCAGGCCGTCGTCCTTCACCTTGCGGCCGTCCTCCAGTTCGGTGACGCCGCCCGCCAGCTCCCAATCGGCGAGCGTTGCGAACTCCTGGAGCGTCATCACACCATCCTGCGCGAGCGCCAGGACCATCTGCGGGCTGAGCCCTTGGAAGGTGAGCAGCGCCTCGTCGACGCCCTTCGACCTCAGACCGTCGGTCAGGCGTTGGTTCATCTCCTCAAGGCTCTCCCGCGCGCGGGCCTGCAGCTCCTCCGCGGTCTCCTCGTCGAAGCCTTCAATGGAGACCAGCTCCTCGAGCTCCACATAGGCGACTTCCTCAAGCGAGCTGAAGCCTTCCGAGACCAGCAGCTGGGCGACCATCTCATCCACATTCAAATTGCGAATAAACGCCTCTGAACGCTCGGAGAATTCCTTCTGCCGGCGCTCGGACTCCTCCGCCTCCGTGAGGATGTCGATGTCCCATCCCGTCAATTGCGTGGCCAAGCGGACATTTTGGCCGCGGCGACCGATGGCCAGCGACAGCTGCTCATCCGGGACCACCACTTCAATCCGCTGCAGATCCTCATCGAGCACAACCTTGGCGACTTCCG